>NZ_JBYTAE010000030.1:0-56802 GCF_058787875.1 Hydrogenophaga sp. FW305-3-2-15-A-LB1
GGGTGGGGGGTATCGGGGGATTATCGGCCCCCACCCAGGGCGCAGGCGCAGGTCGGCTACGCCGCGCCGTTCTTGTACTTGATGCCGCAGCCGTAGGCACGGCTGGTGGCCACGCTCACCGGTTTGCCCGAGCGCAGTTCGCCCAGGCCCTGGCGCACGTAGTTGGTGGCCTTCGGGATGTCGTCCACCCGCGCCGAGGGGATGCTGTCGATGCCGCCGGCGTACACCAGCAGGCCCTGCGCATTGACGATGTACATGTGCGGCGTGACGCGCGCGGCATAGGCTTCACCCACCTTGCCGTCCTCGTCCATCAGCGTGGCGGTGGGGCTGGCCTGTTTCTCGGTCATCCAGCGGCCGAGCTGGTGGGGCGACTGGTAGTCGGCGCTGTCGTCGCGCGTGGAGTTGATCGCGAGCCACACCACGCCCTGGGCGGTGGCTTCCTTCTGCAGCGCCTGCATGTTGCCCTGGTAGTGCTTGCGCACGAAGGGGCAGCCCGGGTTGTTCCATTCCAGCACCACGGTCCTGCCCTTGAAGTCCGAGAGCTTGACGGGCTTGCCGGTGGTGTCCTGAAGGCTGAAGTCGGGCGCGGGCTGGCCCACACCGGGGGCCGCGAACGCGGGCGTGACCAGCATCGTGCCCAGGGGCGAAAAGACGGCCAGGGCGAGCAGGGGACGGCGTTGCATGGTGGAACTCCTGAAAACACGGTTGAAGAACAACGGGGCTGGCCTGTCTACAGCCGGGCCAGCGCCGCGCGGACCTCCTCGACACTGAGCACTTCGGTCAGCACCTGCGGGGTCTGGCCGTTCTTGTAGATCGCGTAGACCGGCACGCCATTGCGGCCCAGGCTGGCGAGCGCGGCCGTCACGGCCGGGTCGCGGCGCGTCCAGTCGGCGCGCAGCAGGGCCACGTTCTTGCCGGCCATGTCGCCGAGCACGCTGGCGTCGGCCAGGGTGGTGCGTTTGTTGTACTGGCAGGTCACGCACCAGGCGGCGGTGAAGTCCACGAACACCGGGCGGCCCTGCGCGACCAGCTCGGCCTGCGCCTGCGGGCTCCACGGTTGCCAGCTCACGCCCTCGACCGCCGTGGCCACGGCCTGGCCGGGGGTGGGGTCCTGCAGGCGCGTCACGTTCGGGCCGATGGTCCAGCCCAGCCAGGCCAGGCCGACGAGCGAGAGCCCGGCGATCACGGTGCGGCCGCGCCCGCGCAGGCCCAGGGCCCAGACCAGCAGCGCGAGCACCACCAGCAGCATGAGCAGCGCGGCCGCGCCGTCGATGCCGCTTTGCTGGCCCAGCACCCACAGCAGCCAGACCACGGTGGCGAACATGGGGAAGGCCATGAGGTGGCGGAAGGTGGCCATCCAGGCACCCGGGCGCGGCAGCGCGCGCGCCACCGCCGGCACCCAGCTGGCGAGCAGGTAGGGCAGGGCCATGCCCAGGCCGAGCGTGGCGAACACGGCCAGCGCCTGCGCGGCGGGCAGGGCGATGGCCAGGCCGAGTGAGGCGCCCATGAAGGGCGCGGTGCAGGGCGAGGCGATGGCGGTGGCCAGCACGCCGGTGAGGAAGGCGTCGGTGGTCGGGTTGCGCGCCTGCAGGCTGGCGATGCGGCTGGGCAGCACGCTGCCGAACTCGAACAGGCCGGCCAGGTTCAGGCCGATCAGGGTGAACAGCACGGCCAGCGCGGCCACCACGCCCGGGCTTTGCAGCTGGAAGCCCCAGCCGAGTTGTTCACCGGCCGCGCGCAGCCCGAGCAGCAGCGCTCCGAGCGCGACGAAGGAGAGCACCACGCCGGCGGTGTAGGCGATGCCGTTGGCGCGGTGGGCGCGGCGGTTGTCGGCGTGCTGGGCGAAGGCCAGGACCTTGATGGCCAGCACCGGGAACACGCAGGGCATGAGGTTGAGGATCAGCCCGCCGAGCAGCGCGCCCAGCAGGGCCGCGCCCAGGGTGAGCGAGGTGGCGCCGACCGCGGGGGTGGCGGCGGTCGCGCGGGCCGCATTGGCGTCCAGTGCGGCCTGCAGCGCCTCGGGCACCGCGGCGGGCAGGGGCGCGGCGGCCGGCCAGGTGCCTTGCACCGGCACGTCCAGGCGCACGCCGGGGCTGCCCGGCCCCTGGCCCGCGGGCGAGGCCTGGGCCACCACCAGCGCGAGCCGGTCCGGGCTGTCGCTGCGGTGCGGCGAGAGCGGCACGCGCGCGGTCCAGCGCTCGCCGTCCCAGGCCTGTGTCCAGGGCTGGCCGGGCTCGATCAGGCCGGCGGCCTCGGGGAAAAATTCGAGCGCCTGGCCGCGCCAGGCGGCGGGCAGGCCGTTGAGTGCCACGTTCAGGAAGCCGGGCTCGGGGGCGGCGCGGCTGTCCTGCGCCGGCTGGTCCTTGGGCGCAGTCTGGAAGCTGGCGTCGAAGGCGGCGCCGTGCAGGCCGGTGGAGCCGCGCACCGGCAGGCGCAGGGCGAAGCTCCCTTCTTCCGGGATGCATTCCTTGCGGCAGACCAGCCAGGTCGCCTGGAGCTTGACGTCGATGTGGCTGCCGGTGAAACCGGGGTCCACGGTCAGCGGCACCGGCAGCACCACGGTGCCGTCGTAGCCGTAGTTGGCGAGGTTGCCGATCGGGAACTTGCGCGGCGTGGGCCAGGCGATGGCCCCGGCCGTCACGCCCGGCGGCAGCGTCCACTGCAGGTCGGTGGGCAGGCCGGAGTCGCCCGAGTTCTTCCAGTAGGTGTGCCAGTCGGGCGCGTGGGTGATCTGCAGCCCGACCCAGACCGGCTGGCCCGGCCCGGCGCCTTCGGGGGCGTGGGCCAGCAGCTCGGCGCGCGCCTGGTCGCTCTGCACCACGGTCTGCGCGGGCGCCGCGCCCGACAGCAGGCCCTGGGCGGGCACCGAGAGGGGGGCGAGCGCCAGCAGCAGGGCGCCGAGCAGGTGGCGCGTGGCGTGGCGGACCGAGGAAAAGGCGTTGAGGGGCATCGGGCAACAGGCAGGGGGATCGGGGCGGGGCGGTGGCGCCGCCCGTGGGTATGAGAGGCCGGGCGCGCCCAAGTTCCTGGGGCAGGCCGCTCAAATATAAGCGAGCACTGTTTGTCTGTGCGCCGCGACACGCTGGGGGCTTTTCACCCAGGCTTCACAGGGCTTTCATGTTTGGGTACAACCGGGGGCGGACGGGTGGTTGACCAGCATGGAGGGTTTTGTGCATGGGATCGATCGTTGAACGCGCCTTGCTGCCATGGGCGCAAAGAGTCAAGTCGCGGGTGAACCTGCCGGTTCGCCTGAGTTGGGGTGAGCGGGGCTCGTCTTCGCTGTCCCTGGGCGAGTTCGATGCGCCGCAGGTGGAGATCCGGGTGCGCGACGCCTCGGCGCTGCCGCTGCTCATCGACCCCGGCCTGGACACCCTGGGCCAGGCCTATGTGGAGGGCCTGATCGACGTGGAGGGTTCGATGGCGGACATCCTGGCCGTGGCGCACCGCCTGGCCGAGACCGCCGAACCCGATGGCGGCCTGCTCGGGCGCCTGCGCCGGCGCTTCGCCCACACGCGCGAGAGCGACAGCGAGGCCATCCAGTACCACTACGACGTGTCCAACGCGTTCTACGCCCAGTGGCTGGACGAGCGCATGGTCTATTCCTGCGGCTACTTCGAGAACGGCGACGAAACGCTGGACGAGGCGCAGGTCAAGAAGATCGACCACATCCTCACCAAGATCCAGCTGCAGCCCGGCCAGCGCCTGCTCGACATCGGCTGTGGCTGGGGCGCGCTGGTGTTGCGCGCGGCGCAGAAGTTCGGCGCGCACTGCGTGGGCGTGACGCTCTCGAAGAACCAGCACGAGCTGGCGCGCGAGCGCGTGAAGGCCGCCGGCCTGGAAGACCGCATCGACATCCGCCTGCAGGACTACCGCGACGTGAAGGACGGCCCGTTCGACCGCATCACCAGCGTGGGCATGTTCGAGCACGTGGGGCTGAACCACCTGGCGGGGTATTTCGGGCACATCCGCTCGCTGCTCAAGCCCGGCGGCTGGGCCATGAACCATGGCATCACCAGCACCGACCCGCAGGATGGCGAGACGCGGCACGGCGGCGGCACCTTCATCGACCGCTACGTGTTCCCGCAGGGCGAGCTGCCGCACATCGGCACCGTGCTGCGCACCATGCAGGAAGGCGGGCTCGAAGCCTTCGACATCGAGAGCCTGCGCCGCCACTACATGCGCACCACGCAGCTCTGGAGCGAGGCCTTCGAGGCGCGCACGGCGCAGATCAAGCCACTGGTGGACGAGCGCAAATGGCGCATCTGGCGCGTGTACCTCGCGGGCTGCGCCTGGGCCTTCGAACACGACGAGGTGTCGATCTACCAGGTGATCTGCCGCGCGGCGGGCCAGCCCGCCCAAGGCCTGCCCTGGTCGCGGCGCTTCATCTACCGCTAGCAACGAGCCCGTCCAGAGGCACCGAGGAACCGGCTTTGCCGGGCCTCAGGTGTCGTCCCCCTTCAGGGGGGAGGCGCCGAAGGCGACGCGGGGGGTGTTTCCTGAAACCCCAGCACCACCCTCCTGGTGGTGGCCGATTTCTTCTCGATCTTGGTGACCACCACGCGGCCGATCTCGGCCGTGTTGGCCACGTGCGTGCCGCCGCAGGGCTGCAGGTCGATCAGCAGATCGCCCTCGCCGATGCGGATGGTGCGCACCGTGCCGCTGCCGCGCGGCGGCGCCACGCTCATGCTCTTGACCAGCGCGGGGTTGGCGTCGAGTTCGGCGTCGGTGATCGCGCCCACGGTCAGCGGGTGCGACTCGGCCACCAGCCGTGCCAGGCCTTGCGTGAGCACTTCCTTGTCGAGCGGGTCGGTCAGGTGCAGGTCCATGCGCGCGTAGTCGGGCGTGATCGAGCAGCCGTTCACCGGCACCGGCACGAGGTGGCAGAGCAGGTGGGTCGCGGTGTGAAAGCGCATCAGGCGGTGGCGGCGGTCCCAGTCGATGCGCGCGGTGACCGGCAGGCCGGTGGCGAGCCGGGTCAGCAGCGCCTCCTGGCCCGGCGCCGGCACGTGCACGATGTCGGCGGTGGCCCGGCCTTCGGCGTCCTTGCCCTTGCGGGTGTCGGCGATCGCGATGGCCGTGCCGTCGGCCAGCGTGAGCGTGCCGGCGTCGCCGGCCTGGCCGCCGCCGAGCGGGTAGAACACCGTGCGGTCGAGCACGATGCCGTGGTCGTCGATGCGCGCCACGGTGGCGTCGCACTGCTGCAGGTAGGCGTCCTGGCGGAAAAGGTCGTGGGTCATCGCGCCATCTTACGGGGGCGCGCTTAACGCACTTAAGATGCGGGCATGTCCGCCCCATCCCGCTTCTGGTCCGACCTCACCACCGCCGATTTCGCCGCGCTGGACAGCGCGCGCGCCATCGCCGTGCTGCCGGTGGCCGCCACCGAACAGCACGGGCCGCACCTGCCGCTGTCGGTCGACACCGACATCGTCAACGGCGTGCTGCGCGCGGCCTTGCCGCACATCGCCAGCGAGCTGCCGGTGCTGGTGCTGCCCACACAGGCCGTGGGCTACAGCCCCGAGCACACCGGTTTCGCGGGCACGCTCACGCTCAGGATCGAGACCCTGATGCGGGTGTGGACCGAGCTGGCCGAGTGCGTGGCGGCCAGCGGCGTGAAGAAGCTTGTGCTATTCAACGCGCACGGCGGCCAGGTGGGCGCGCTCGACCTCGTGGCGCGCGACCTGCGCGCGCGGCTGGGCATGCTGGTCTACAGCGTGAACTGGTTCCACCTGCCGCTGACCGACGCCAAGGGGCACGACCTGAACGCGCTGTTCAGCGCCGAGGAGCACCGCTTCGGCATTCACGCGGGCGAGATCGAGACCTCGCTCATGCTTGCGCTGTCACCCGAGCGGGTGCACCTGCGCGAGGCCGAGCACTTCCGGTCGGCCTCGCAGGGCCGTGCCCAGCGTTTCCCCATCCTGGGCAACGGCAAGAGCGCGAAGCTGGCCTGGCAGATGCAGGACTACAACCCACAGGGTGCCGTGGGCAACGCCGCCGCCGCCAGCGCCGACAAGGGGCAGGCCGTGCTCGAGGCCGCCGGCCGCGCGCTGGCCCAGCTCTTGAGCGAGATCGACCGGCTGCCGCCGGACACGCTCACCGATCGCGTCGCCTTCCCGCCGGCCCGGTAGCGACCGATCCGGCGCCGGGCCGCCCCAAGCCGGATCAGCCCCCTTGGGGGGCAGCGACCGGCGCAGCGGCGGAGCGTGGGGGCTTCGCCTCAGGCGTAGGTCATCCAGTCCCTGAACTCTGCCCGGTCCAAGTGTGGCAGTGTGTTGTAGCTCAGCAGCGTGTGGCGCTTGGGGTTGAACTGGAACTCGGTCACCGCGCTGTTGCGGATGCGCAGGTTCAGTTCGATGGTGGCCTCGGGGCTCAGCCCGAGCACATGCCCTACGGCGGTGGAGATCGGCCCGCCGCTGGACACCAGCAGCACGTTCTGGCCGTGGTGGTTCGCGCGCACATGGTCGAGCGCGCCCGTCACGCCGCGCACGAACTCGGTGTAGCTGGGCATGCCTTGCGGGCTCACGGTGCCAGCCATCCACTGCGCGAGGCCGTCGCGCAACAGGCGGAAGTGGTGGCGGTAGAGCTCGGGGGCCTCGGCGGCGCTGCGCGGCTTCTGCAAGGGGTGCGGGTGGATGGCGCGGATCACCGCCTCGCTGTCGTACTCATTCAGGCCGGCCCAGGCCAGGGGTTCGTGTGAGAGCCCCGCGCCTTCGGCGATGCCGGCCCAGGTCTGCTGGTGCCGGCGCAGGGTGCCGGTGATCACGGCGTCGAACACCATCCCGCGCTCGGCCCAGTAGCGGCCCAGCTGCACGCTCTGGCGCTGGCCCATGTCGCTGAGCCGGTCGTAGTCGTCCGAGCCAAACGAGGCCTGGCCGTGGCGCACAAGGTAGAGGGTTCCCATGGCGGCATTCTGTGGCCGCGTGGCGGCCCGACTTTGTCCCGGCAGCGACTGGGCCGCCGCCCGGCAGTCGCGCAGGTGTCTGCCCCCGCAACCGTGACGGATGTCGGTCGCCCGAACTCGCGCGGCTTTGCGGTCTTTTTCCATTGCTAGGCGGCACAGGCCCTGTGCTTCAATCGTCGGCATGTGCGTCTTTTCCCGTTGCCATGCTGTTTGACATGCCCACCCTGCTCGCGATGCGGGTCGGCATCGATGGGCTCACGGCCCTGGCATTTTTTGGCTTGCTGCGCCGCTACCCGACCATCGGGGGGCCGGGCTGGTGGTCGCTGTCGGCCACGGTGTCCATCCTGGGGTCGCTGGGCCTGTGGTTGCGTGGCAGCGTGCCCGACTTCCTCGCCTACGGCGTCGGCAACGCGGCCCTGTGCATCGCGCCCCTGCTGGCCTGGATGGGCCTTCGCAGCCACCTGCAGTTCCTGCAGCCGGTGGCGCGGGTGGCCGCGGCCGGCCTGGTGGCGGCCGCGCTGCAGACCGTGTTCATCTTCGTGTGGGACCTGCCGCAGGCGCGCCAGGCCGTGTTCGCGCTGGCGGTGCTCATCGTCATGGGCATGGCGTACCGGGACATGGTGAGCGCCGACCCGCAGCGGCGCGTGCCCGAGATGCAGGCCCTCAAGCTGCTGACCGCGGTGGAGTTCGTCGCCATGCTGCTGTTCGCCCTGGCCGGGCCGGTGGCGGGCCTGCCGCTGTCGCAGGTGGGGCCGGTCACGGTGTTCTTCTTCCTGCTCGCGGGCCTGCTGCGCGTGGTGCTCTATGGGGCCCTGGTGACCTACCGGCTGCGGCTCGAAGGCGATCGCGCGCGCCAGGGCCTGCTGATCCGCGAGGCGGACTCGCGCGCGCTGATCGAGAACCTCAGTGCCGGGGTGATGGTGTTCCGGCCCAACCACACGCTCTCGAGCATCAACAGCGCGGCGCGCCGCTTCTTCGGCTGGAGCCCGGGTGGCGCCAACACGGCCTTGCCCGAACCGACCGGGCCGGGCTGGCAGATGCTGCGTGAGGACGGCCAGCCCATGCGCCGCCACGACATGCCGTTCGAGCGCGTGCTGGCCACCGGCCAGCCGGTCAAGAGCGTGGTGGTGGGCGTGCCGGTGGGCAACGGCGACGAGGTGCACTGGGCCCTGTTCAATGCCTACCCCGAGAACAACGCCCAGGGCGGTCTGCGCCACGTGGTGCTGACCTTCATCGACATCACCTCGCTCAAGACCGCGCAGGCCGAGCAGAAGACCCTGCAGGCGCAGCTTTCGCAGTCGCAGAAGATGGAGGCCCTGGGCACGCTGGCGGGCGGCGTGGCGCACGACTTCAACAACATCCTGGCCGCGATCCTGGGCAACGCCGACCTGGCGCGGCAGGACCTCACGCACGATGCGCCGGCGCGCGAAAGCCTGCACGAGATCAGCACGGCCGCGCGCCGCGGCCGCGAGCTGGTGCGGCAGATCCTGGCCTTCAGCCGCCAGCAGCCGGCCGAACGCACCCGCGTGGACGTGGGCGCCATCCTGGCCGAGACCTGCAACCTCATGCGGGCAGCCATGCCGCCGCACGTGCAACTGCTGCACGACTGCCACCCCGACACGCCGCCCCTGCTGGCCGACGCCACCCAGCTCGGCCAAGTGCTGATCAACCTGGGCACCAACGCCGTGCACGCGCTCGAAGGCCGCCCGGGGCGGGTCGAGTGCCAGCTCGATGGCCTCAAGGGCCACGACCCCCGGCTGCCCGCCGAGGTGGCCCAGGCCTGCGCCGAAGCCGGGGTGGATGCGGTGCGCCTGCGGGTGAGCGACAACGGCTGCGGCATGACCGAGGCGGTGCGCAGCCGCATCTTCGAGCCCTTCTTCACCACCAAGGTGGTGGGGCGCGGCACCGGCCTGGGCCTGCCGGTGGTGCTGGGCATCGTGCAGGTGCACGGGGGTGCCATCGATGTCGAGAGCCGGCCCGGCAAGGGCACCACCTTCACGCTCTACTTCCCCGCGGCGCCCGACGGTCCGCCCGAGCTGGCCCTTGATCCCGTGGTTGGACATGCGGGGGCCGATCCCGTCACAATGGCCCCTCGCCCACCCGAGGGCGCCGAGACCGCCCTTTTGGAGACCCCCCTCATGGCCGACGCCCCGCCAGCGGACCAGCCCCACATCCTGTACCTCGACGACGACGACACGCTGGTCTTCCTGGTGCGCCGCCTGCTGGAGCGCCGGGGCTACCGCGTGACGTCCTTCACCGACCAGCAACTGGCGGTGAACGCGGTGCGCGAGCAACCCGAGGCCTTCCAGCTGCTGCTGACCGACTACAACATGCCGGGCATGTCGGGGCTGGACGTGGCGCGCGCCGTGCTGGCGATCAACCCCAAGCTGCCGGTGGCCGTCGCCTCCGGCTACATCACCGACGAACTGCAGGCCGAGGCCAAGACGGCCGGCGTGCGCGAGGTGGTGTTCAAGACCGACGCGGTCGAGGCCTTCTGCGAGGTGGTGGCCCGCCTGGTCAAGCCGGACTGACGCCACCGCATCCAAAGGCATCAAGGGTCCGGCTTCGCCGGCCCGAAATGCCGTCCCCCTCCCAGCGCCGAAGGCGCGCCAGAGAGGGGGAAGCCGCCAAGGGCGGCGCAGGGGGAGCCCCTCAATCTTCCACGAACGCTTCCTCGCGCTTGGCCTTGACCGAGGGCAGCAGCACCACCACCAGCAGCACCACGGCGATGGCCAGCAGGCTGGCCGACATCGGGCGCGTGACCAGCACGCTCCAGTCGCCGCGCGAGATCAGCAGCGCGCGCCGCAGGTACTCTTCCATCATCGGCCCCAGGATCAGGCCCAGCAGCAGCGGCGCCGGCTCGCACTTGAGCTTGTGGAACAGGTAGCCGATCACGCCGAAGATGGCGACCATCCAGATCTCGAAGGTGTTGTTGTTCTCCGAGTACACACCCACGGCACAGAACAGCACGATCGCCGGGAACAGCCACTTGTAGGGGATGGTCAGCAGCTTGATCCACATGCCGATCAGGGGCAGGTTGAGCACGATCAGCATCAGGTTGCCGATCCACATCGAGGCGATCAGGCCCCAGAACAGCTCGGGGTTGCTGGTCATGACCTGCGGGCCCGGCTGGATGTTGTGGATGGTCATCGCACCCACCATCAGCGCCATCACGGCGTTGGGCGGAATGCCCAGCGTGAGCAGCGGGATGAAGGAGGTCTGCGCGCCGGCGTTGTTGGCCGACTCGGGGCCGGCCACGCCGCGGATGTTGCCCTGGCCGAACGGCACTTCGCCCTTCTTGAGCTTGATCTTCTTCTCGATCGTGTACGAGGCGAAGGCCGACATCAGCGCGCCGCCGCCGGGCAGGATGCCCAGCACCGAGCCCAGGGCCGTGCCGCGCAGCACGGCGGGCGTCATGCGCTGGAAGTCTTCCTTGGTCGGCATCAGGCCCTTGACCTTGGCCGTGAAGACCTCGCGCTGGTCCGACGGCGTGGCCAGGTTGGCGATGATCTCGCCGTAGCCGAACACGCCCATCGCGATGGCGATGAAGCTGATGCCGTCGGTGAGTTCGGGGATGTCGAAGCTGTAGCGCGCCACGCCGGAGTTCACGTCGGTGCCCACCAGGCCGAAGGCCAGGCCGAGCAGGATCATGGCCACCGCCTTGAGCAGCGAGCCCGAGGCCAGCACCACGGCGCCGATCAGGCCCAGCACCATCAGCGAGAAGTACTCGGCCGGGCCGAACTTCAGCGCCACTTCGGTCAGCGGCGGCGCGAAGGCCGCGAGGATCAGGGTGCCGGCGCAGCCCGCGAAGAACGAACCCAGACCGGCAGCCGCCAGCGCGGGCCCGGCCCGTCCCTTGCGCGCCATCTGGTAGCCGTCGATCACGGTCACCACCGAGGACGCTTCGCCCGGCAGGTTGACCAGAATGGCGGTGGTGGAGCCGCCGTACTGCGCGCCGTAGTAGATGCCGGCGAGCATGATCAGCGCCGCTTCCGGCGGCAGGCCGTAGGTGGCGGGCAGCAGCATGGCGATGGTGGCGACCGGGCCGATGCCGGGCAGCACACCGATCAGCGTACCCAGCAGGCAGCCGACGAAGGCGTAGATGAGGTTCTGCGCCGTGAAGGCGACGCCGAAACCGATCGAGAGGTTGGTGATCAGATCCATGGTTCTTGTCTGGTGGGGGTCGTGGTCACGCGCATCAGCCGATGAAGGCCGGCCAGATCGGGAAGTTCAGCTTGAGCGCGAGCTCGAAGGCGATGTAGCTGCCGATCGACAGGACGGTGGCGAGCACGAACACCTCCTTGGCCTTGAACTGGTCGCCCGCCAGGCTGGCGACGAAAGTGAGGGCGTAGATCGCGACGATCAGGCCCATGGCCGGCAGGCCCCAGCTGTGCACACCCACCAGCAGCACGCCGAAGATCAGGTTGGCGCCGATGATGAAGATCAGGGGGCGCCAGGCGATGCGGCCGATCGGCTCGCCATCCTCGGTCTTCACCGTCAGGGCCTTGAGCGTGATCAGCACGCCCATGATGGCGATGAGCACGCCCACCACCAGCGGGAAATAGCCTGGGCCCATGCGGGCACCGGTGCCCACGTTGTAGGTGGTGGCACCCCAGGCGAAGGCCACACCGAACGCGCTGAACAGCACGCCCGAGGCAAAGTCTCTCTGACTCTTGATTCTCACGATGTCTCCTGAAATGGCGTTGATCGCCGGCTCCTGCACAGGGCTCGGCGAGGGCACAAGACGTGCGCCGCGCGATGGTAAGAAGACCGTGGGGGTGTGTGGGTGACCAAAACATTGCCATTTGGCAATGTGGGCCGCGGCCGTCGCGGTGCCGCGTCAGCGGTTGGGTCGCGGCAGTTCGATGACGGCGCGCAGGCCCGGTGCCGCGTTCTCGAAATGCAGGCGCCCGCCGTGCAGGGCCACCACCGCCTGCACGCTGGCCAAGCCCAGGCCATGCCCCGGCGCGTCGTCCGGGTGCAGGCGGTGAAAGCGCGTGCCCAGGCGCGCGAGTTCGGCATCGGGCACACCGGGGCCGTTGTCCTGCACGCTGAGCCGCACGCCATCGGGCAGCTCCTGCGTGCCCACCTGGATCACCGCACCCGGGCCGGCGTACTTGAGCGCGTTGTCGAGCAGGTTGGCCAGCGCGCCGGCCAGCAGGTCGCGGTCGCCGGGCAGTTGCACCTCGTCGGCCGGTTCGTGCCGCAGCACGGCGTCCTGGGCCTCGGCAACGGCCTCGTAGAGTTCCACCACGTCGGCGGCGACCACGTCGAGCGCCACCGGCGTGAAGCTGCGGCGCCGCGCGCCGGCCTCGGCCTCGGCGATCTGCAGCAGTTTCTCGAACACCAGCGTCAGCTCTTCGATCTCGCGGATGGCCGCGCCGATGGCCTCGCGGCGTTGCGCCGGATCGGTGTCGGCCTGCTCCGCGTGGCGCAGGCGCACCAGGATGCGCGTGAGCGGCGTGCGCAGGTTGTGCGCGATGGTGTTGGAGACGTGGCGCACGCCGTCCATCAGCGACTCGATGCGGTCGAGCATGGTGTTGATCTCGCGGTTGAGCAGCGCGAACTCATCGTCCGCGCCCGACTCCGCGACGCGCTCGCGCAACTCGCCGGCCGTGGCGATGCGCTTCGCGGTGAGGCGCACCGCGCTCACGCTGCGCTCGAGTTCCTGGCGGAACACGAAGGTGCCGCCGATCAGCAGCAGCACGGCCACGATGCCGGCGGCCGCGCTCGCGCTCGCCACCAGGGACTCGATCAGCTCCTGGTCCCGCAGGTCCTGCCCGACCACCAGCACGCCGCCGTCGGGCAGGGTGCGCGTGACCAGGTAGGCGTTCACGCTGCGCCCGTCGCGCTCCACGCGCCGCTGGGTCGGCCCGGTGTTCGCGGCGGCGTCGGGCGCGCGGTCGAGGTTGCCCGCGAGCCGGTGGCCCTCGCGGTCGGTCAGCAGGTAGATCTCGCTGTCGGAGTCGCGGCCGTCGGTCAGCGCCCGGGTGATGGCTGCGGCCGCGGCCGCGGTGCCGCCCTCGTTCATGTCCGCCATCAGCTGCTGCGCCGACAGGCCGACCTGCCGCGCCATGCGCTGGTGCAGCACGCCGACGGTCTGCAGGTAGACGATGGCCAGGGCGGCCAGCATGGTGACGGCGACCAGGAAACCGTAGGAGAACGCCAGGCGAAAACCGACCGAGCGCCAGAGCCCACCCAGCTTGGCGATCATCCGGCGCGGTCTGGGTCGTCGGCGGCGGCGATGCGGTAGCCGATGCCGCGCACGGTGTGGATCAGCGGCGGCGCACCGCCCGCATCGAGCTTGCCGCGCAGCCGGCTGACCTGCACATCGATCACGTTGGTCTGCGGATCGAACTGGTAGTCCCACACGGCTTCGAGCAGCATGGTGCGGGTCAGCACTTGGCCGGGATGGCTCATCAGGTAGGCGAGCAGGCGGAACTCGCGCGGCTGCAGCGCCACCGGCCGGCCGCCGCGCTCGACATGGCGGCTCGCGAGATCGAGCTTGAGATCGGCCACCTGCAGCGTGCGGATCGCCGGGCCCGGCCGCGAGCGCCGCACCAGGGCCTCGGCCCGCGCGGCGAGTTCGGAGAAGGCGAAGGGTTTGGTCAGATAGTCGTCGCCCCCCGCCTTGAGCCCGCGCACGCGTTCGTCCAGGGCGCTGAGCGCGCTGAGCACCAGCACGGGTGTCTTCTTGCCCAGGCCGCGCAGGGTCGCGAGGATCGAGAGGCCGTCCACCTCGTTGGGCAGCATGCGGTCCAGGATGATCAGGTCCCACTGCTCGCTGGTGGCCCGGCCGAGCGCTTCCATGCCGTCGCGGCAGATCACGACCACGTGGCCGAGCGCGCGGAAACCATTGGCGATGTAGCGCGCGTTGTCCGCGTCGTCTTCCACCACCAGGCAGCGCCACATCACGGTGGCTTCCATCAGGCCTGCGCCCTTTCACTCAGATCGAACATGCGTTGCACTCCGCGTTTTTTGCCGGGTGCCCATTCTGCTTGATCCGCCGCCGCGCGAGATTCAGCCCTCGGCCAGGACACCGGCCAGCACCGCGCTGTCCACGTTGCCACCGCTCAGGGTGGTGCCCACCACCTGGCCCGGGAGCGCGGCGCGCTCCTGCCAGGCGGCGGCGAAGCTGGCGGCGCCCGCGCCTTCGGCCACGTTGTGGGTGTCGGCGAACAGCATGCGCATGGCCTGCGCGACTTCCGCGTCGCTGACCTGCACGATTCGCTCCAGGTGCGGCCGCAGCACCTCGAGCGCGGCGGCGTCGGCCACGCGGCAGGCCATGCCATCGGCCAGTGTGGTGGTCACGGGCGCTTCGACCACCCGGCCTTCGGCCAGTGAAACCGCGTAGGTGGTGGCGTGGGCGCTGACCACGCCGACGATGCGCACGGGGTGCCGCAGCGCCAGCTTGGCGGCGATCGCCGAGCACGCGCCCGATCCCTGGCCGATCGGTACGTAGACGATGTCGAGCGCCGGCACGGCGCGAAAGAATTCCCACCAATAGGTGCTCACGCCCCGCAGCAGATCGGGGTGGAAGCTTGGCACCATGTGCGCGCCGCGTGCAGCGGCGAGCTCCATGGCGTGCTCGCGGCTGGCCTGGAAGTCGTCGCCGTGTTCGATCAGCGTGACGCCGAGCGCGCGCATGGCGGCGTTTTTCTCCACCGAGTTGCCGCGCGGCACGACGATGGTGCAGGCCACGCCATGCGCGCGCGCGGCCCAGCCGATGCTCTGGCCGTGGTTGCCGCGCGTGGCGCTGATGACCTCGCGCGGCAGCTCGCCGCGCGCCTTGAGCTGGTCGAAGTAGGTCAGCCCGCCGCGGATCTTGAACGCGCCCGCCGGTGTGTGGTTCTCGTGCTTGACCCAGCAGTCGGTGCCCAGGCGCGCGCTGAGCGTGGCCCAGCGGTACTGTGGTGTGGGGCCGAACTCGCGGTAGACCACCTGCGCGGCGGCCTCGATGTCGTGCAGGGTGGGCAGCAGGTGGTTCATGGCGGGGACAGCAGGCTGAGCCGGCCGTGGGCCGGGGTGTCGAGCTCGGCCGCGAGGCCGGCCGGACCGTCGCTCACGGTGATGCCCGGCAGGCCCACGGCCTGCAAGGCTGCGCGCAGCCCGGCGGCGCCCGCGTGGCGCAGGTGCAGGCGGCGCAGCGCCACGCCGCTGGCGGGCATGTGCCGCGTGGGGTGGGTGCCGCTCCACTGGATCAGCGTGGGCAGCGCGCCGTTGAAGAGGCGTTGGCCGTCGTCGCGCACGCTGATGCGCCATTGCAGCAGGCCCTGCGGTGTCTGGCGCGAGGCGCTGACGACCGGGCCGCGCTGGATGCCGATGGCGCGCAGCGCCGCGAGGGCGGCATCGATGTCGGCGACGCGCGCCACCCAGTGCACCAGTTGCGGCCCCTGGCGCTGCAGGCGCTGTTGGAGCGCGGGGTCGTCGAGGTCGAACCAGCGGCGCTGGCCCGGTGCGCGGCCGGGCGTGGCGCGCGGGTCGATGGCGATGACCTCCAGGTAGGCCTCGGGTGCCTCATCCCCGTCGAGCCGAAGCAGGCGGTTGTGGGTGCCGAACAGCGGGTGTTCCCCGCCCGGGCCGGGCGTGACGCCCAGCGTGGCTTCGCACCAGGCCACGCCCTCGTCGAGCGTGCGCGCGGCCACCACCAGGTGGTCGATCTGCGCCCGGGGCTCAGCCATGGTCTCTCCCGGAGGTCACAGCGTCACCTCGCCGTCGATGCAGGTGACGGAGGCGCCGCCGACCCAGATGGTGCCTTCGGCGTCGCGGTGGATGTGCACGCGCCCGGCGCGCGCCATGGCCGTGCCTTGCGCGGCGACGTAGTCCGGTGGCGCCATGCCCGCGCCGATCAGCCATTGCGCCACGGCGGCGTTGAGGCTGCCGGTCACCGGGTCTTCGCTCAGCGTCTGGTGGCCGTGGAAGAAGGCGCGCACCTCGAAGGCGGTGTCCGAGCCGGCGGGTTGCGGGCCGACGAGGCCGATCTCCAGCCCGGCGAGCACCTGCGCATCGGGCCGCACCGCGAGCACCTGCTCGGCCGAGCGCAGCATCACGCCGCGCCAGGGTGGGCCGTTCTCGCACCAGGCGTGCGCCACGATCTCATCGCGCGCCAGGCCCAGGCCGCGCGCGATCAGGGCCACGTCGGCCTCGTCGAGCGGGCCGCTGCGCCGCAGCGGCGGCGCGGCAAACGCGAGGCGCTGGCCATCGCGCCGGATGCGCACCAGGCCCACGCCGCATTCCTGCACCACGTGGGCTTGGGCCCGGGGCTGGCCGCCGGCCTGCAGCCAGGCGTGGCAGGTGCCCAGCGTGGGGTGGCCCGCGAAAGGCAGTTCCCGGCCGGGGCAGAAGATGCGCACGCGGTAGTCGGCACCGGCCGCGTGGCCTTCGTCGGTGGGCGGCAGCACGAAGGTGCACTCCGAGAGGTTGGTCCAGTCGGTGAACTGCTGCATGGCCTCGGTGCTCAGGCCGGTGCCGTCGAGCACCACGGCCAGCGGGTTGCCGCGGTAGGGTGTTTCGGTGAACACGTCGACTTGCTTGAAGGGGCGTTGGGCCATGGGAAGGTTCTCCGGGTTCGTCAGGACAGGGGCAGGTCGAGCACGCCGCGGCTCGCGGGCCGGGCCAGCCAGCCGGCGTACCAGCGTTCGAGGTGCGGCCACGCGGGGCGCGGCTGCGGCAGGCCCCACCAGCGGTGCACTTCGCAGGCGATGGGGATGTCGGCCATGGTGAGCGCATCGCCGGCCATGAAGGCCTGGCGCGACAGGTGCTCGTCGAGCAGGGCGAACAGCGGCTCGGTGGCGGCGACCGATTGCGCGATCACCTGGGCGTTGCGCTGCGCGGCCGGTGTGCGGATCCACTGCTTGAAGCCCGGGCTGCCCGCGGGGTTGAGCGTGGTCTGCTGCCAGTCCATCCAGCGCTCGGCATCGAAGCGTTGTCGCAGATCGCTCGGGTAGAGCCGGTTCTCGCGCGCGCACAGGTAACGCACGATGGCGTTCGATTCCCAGAGCGTGAAGTCGCCGTCCTGCAGCAGCGGCACCAGGCCGTTGGGGTTGCGCGCGCGGTAGCCGGGCGTGTCCACGACGCCGTGGGCCAGGCCGGCGTCGGTGCGCGGCAGGTCGAGGCCGAGCACCTGCGCGCACAGCACGACCTTGCGCACGTTGATCGAGCTCAGCCGGCCCCACAGCTGCAGCATGGGCTCAGGCCTTCGGTTGTTCGCGAATGGCCTGGGCCAGCGCGGTGATGCCGATGCGGATCTGCTCCACGCTGGCGGTGACGAAACTCAGGCGCAGGCTGCGTGGATCGGGTTCGTCGGCGTAGAACGCGGCGCCGGGCACGAAGGCCACGCCCTTGTCCACCGCGCGTGGCAGCAGGTCGATGGCGTTCATGCCTTCGGGCAGGCGCACCCAGAGGAACATGCCGCCGTCGGGCGAGTTCCACTGCACGTCCAGGCCCTGCATCTCCTGCGCCAGACTGGCCAGCATGGCCGCGCACTGGCTCTTGTAGAGCGCGCGGATGGTGGGCACATGGCGGTCCAGGAAACCGTCCTTGAGCACCTCGGCCACCATGCGCTGGTTGAAGCCGGGGCTGTGCAGGTCGGCTGCCTGCTTGGCTTGCAGCAGCTTGGGGAAGACCGCCTTGGGCGCGACGATGAAACCCAGCCGCAGGCCGGGCGCGAGCACCTTGGAGAAAGAACCCAGGTAGATGCAGCCGTCGGGGTTGCGCGCGCTCAGCGGCAGCGGCGGCGGCGCGTCGAACCAGAGGTCGCCATACGGGTTGTCTTCCACGATCGGCAGGCCGTGCGCGGCCGCGCTGGCCACCAGCGCGGCGCGGCGGGCCTCGCTCATGCTGCGGCCGGTGGGGTTCTGGAAGTTGGGCAGCACGTAGAGGAAACGCGCGCGGTTCGCGCCGCTGCCCACCCGGCGTTCGAGGTCACCCACGTCGACGCCCTCGGCGTCGCTGGCCACGGCTTCGATGATGGGCTCCATGGGGGTGAAGGCCTGCAGCGCGCCAAGGTAGGTGGGCGTTTCCACCAGCACGCGGCTGTCGGTGTCGATCAGCACCTTGGCCACCAGGTCCAGGCCCTGCTGGCTGCCGGTGGTGATGAGCACTTGGGCCGGATCCACTTCCCAGGGCAGTTGCGCCGCCACGGCCTCGCACAGCGGGCCGTAGCCTTCGCTGGCCGAGTATTGCAAGGCCGCCAGGCCGTCTTCGCGCAGCACCTTGGCGCAGGCGTCGGCGAACGCGCTCACCGGGAAGGTCTTGGGCGAGGGCAGGCCGCCGGCGAAACTGATGATGCCGGGCTTCTCCGTGACCTTGAGGATCTCGCGGATCACCGAGGGGTTCATGCGCGCGGCGCGGCGGGCCAGCGTCCAGGGCATGGCGGTGGTGGGCGTGGTGGGCAGGTCGTTGGGTTTCATGAAGGTCTCCGTTCAAACGTGTTCGGTGGGCGCGCTGGCGTGTACCGGCATTTTCTTTCCAATGAAGACGGTGGCGATCACCGCGATCGCAAAACCCAGCGAGACGGCGTCGAGCCGTTCGCCGAGCAAGGGCACGGCGAACAGCATGCCGAGAAAAGGCTGCACCAGCTGCACCTGGCTCACGCGCACCGTGCCGCCCAGGGCCAGGCCGCGGTACCAGGCGAAGAAACCGATCCACATCGAGAACACGGCGGTGTAGGCGAAGCCCCACCAGGCCGAGGCCTGCAGCACCGCCTGCGGCCGGGTCAGGGTGGCCAGGGGCAGGGTGAGTGGCAGGGCGATCACCAGGGCCCAGCAGATGACGTGTTCGGCGCGCATGCGCTGCGACAGGCGCGCGCCGTACGCATATCCCACGGCGGCGCACAGCATGGCGGCGAGCAGCAGCGCATCGGCCGGATGCAGTGTGAGGCCGGCACTGCCCGAGCGCAGCACCGCAAAGCCCACCACCAGCGCGCTGCCCAGGGCGGCGCAGGCCCAGAAGCCGACGGAGGGCCGCTGGCGGTGCAGCAGCGCGCCCACCGCCGCCGTGGCCAGCGGCAGCACACCCACGATCACGCTGGCGTGCACCGCTTCCACATAGCGCATGGCCACCGAGGTGAACAGCGGAAAACCGAACACCACCCCGGCCGAGGTGATGGCCAGCGGCAGCAGGTCTTCGCGGTGCGGCAGCGGCGCGCGCGTGGCGACCAGGAAGGCGATCGACAGCAGGGCCGCCACCACGGCGCGGCCCAGCGCGACGAACACGCCGGACATCTGGGGCGCATCGACCGAGCCCACGGCCAGCCGCGTCATGGGCAGGGTGAGCGCGAAGATCACCACGCCCAGCAGGCCGAGCATCAGCCCCTTGTTGGCAGGCCGGTCGATCCAGCGCGGTGCGGGCAGGCTGTGGGTGGTCATACAGTGAGCATCCAGAGGGCGGTGGCCACCAGCACGGCGGCCAGCACGCGGTTGAACCAGACCAGGCGCGTGCCCTGCGTGAGCCACTGGCGCAGCAGCGAGCCGGCGACCGCGTAGGTGAGGTTGCTGGTGAAGGCGAAGAACACCATCACCACGCAGATGATGGCCAGCCGCTGGCCCGGGTTGGGCGCGGGCTGCCCGGCGGCGTTGACCACCCAGCCGGCGGTGAGCGTGAGCGCCAGCATCCAGGCCTTGATGTTGAGGAACTGCAGGCCCACGCCCTGCAGGAAGCTGACGTTCAGGCGCGAGGCGTCGACCTCGGAGAGCTTGGAGGCGCCCGCCAGTTTCCAGGCCAGCCACAGCATGTAGGCCACGCCCAGCAGCTTCACGCCCCAGCGCAGCGCCGGCACACCCAGCACCAGCGCGCCCAGGCCGAGGCCGCAGGCCAGCATGAGCAGCGTCCAGCCGGTGGGCACCGCGAAGCAGAAGCGCAGGGCGCGCCGCAGGCCCAGGTTGGCCGCGAGGGCGGTGGACAGCGTGGTGTTTGGCCCCGGCGAAAAACTCATCGCGGTGCAGAACAGCAGCAGGGCGGTCAGCTCGGTGGCGCTCATGAAGATCGGAGGGATGGGCTTGTCAACACGGGAGGTTCAATGTACGCTTTTGCGCCAGTACACAACCAATACAGTTGACCGGCGCAGTTGCGAGTCTGTATTGGTCGATGCGACAGTACAGGCGCTGGAAGGATGCCCCCGACATGCTGATGAAGACCCCCGCACAATCCCTGACCGAGCAGCTCGCCGTGCGCTTCGCCGACCGCATCCGCAGCCGCCTGCTGGCGCCCGGTGCGCGCCTGCCCTCGGTGCGCCAGTGCGCGCTGCAGCACGGCGTGAGCCCCTCCACCGTGGTGGCCGCCTACGACCAGCTGCTCGCGCAAGGCCTGGTGCAGGCGCGCAAGAACCGGGGCTTCTTCGTGCGCGAAATGCCCACGCCGCGCGCCGACGGTCAGTCGAGCGAAACCAAGGCCGCTGCCGCGAGGGCCGGCGGCGGAGCGTCGCCCATCAACGCGACGGCGCTGATCCGCGGCATGTTCCACAAGGTCAGCAACAAGCCGCACCCGGGCATGGGCGTGTTCCCGCCCGACTGGCTGGAGTCGACCTTCATGCCGGCCGCCGTGCGCAAGGTCACCGGCACGCGCGCCTTGCAGGACTTCTCGCTTCAATACGGCGAGCCGATGGGCGACAGCAGCCTGCGCCGGGTGTTGTCGCAGAAGCTGGCCTCGCTCAACGTGCACGCCGATGCCGAGCACATCATCACCACCGTGGGCGCCACACACGCGCTGGACATCGTGAGCCGCACGCTGCTGCGCGCGGGCGATCCGGTGATGGTGGAGGAGCCCGGCTGGGCGGTGGAGTTCGCGCGGCTGGCCGCGCTGGGCATGCGCATCCTGCCGGTGCCGCGCCGCGCCGACGGGCCCGACCTGGAGGTGATGGCGAAGTACTGCGAGGTGCACCAGCCCAAGCTGTACGTGAGCGTGAGCGTGTTCCACAACCCGACCGGTTACTGCCTGTCGCCCGGCAGCGCGCACCGCCTGCTGCAGCTGGCCAACCGGCACAACTTCCACATCGTCGAGGACGACACCTACAGCCACATCGCGCCCGAACACGCCACGCGCCTGACCGCGCTCGACGGCCTGCAGCGCACCATCTACGTGAGCGGCTTCGCCAAGATCCTCGCGCCCAACTGGCGCATCGGTTACCTGGCCGCGCCGCCGGCGCTGGTGGAGCCGCTGCTCGACACCAAGCTGCTGTCCACGCTGACCACACCCTCCTTGCTGGAAAGGGCGCTGGCGCTGTGCATCGAGCAAGGCCAGTTGCGCCGCCACGCCGAGCGCATCCGCACCCGGCTCGATGCCGCGCGGGCGCGCAGCGTGAAGCTGGCGCTGGGCGCGGGCTGCAGCTTCGCGGCCGAGCCGGTGGGGCTGTTCGGCTGGGTCGACACCGGGGTGGACACCGACGCGCTGGCGCAGCGCATGCTGGACGAGGGCTACCTGATCGCGCCCGGTGCGCTGTTCCATGCCGCGCGGGCGCCCAGCACCCTCATGCGCATCAACTTCACGACCACGCAGGACGCGGCGTTCTGGCGTGTGTTCTCGCGCCTGAAGGCCTCGGGCTGAGCCCTGGGGCTGGCTAGAGCTTGGTGTCGAACAGGTCGCGGCCGCGCGCCTGCAGGATGTCCGCCAGCGCGCGGTCGATCTGGCGCGCTTCGGCCTGCATCAAGGGCAGGGCGCGCGCGAACAAGTGCCAGTCGCCCGACCGGGCGGCCAGCTCCAGGCCCTTGGCCAGGCGCGCGCCACGCTCGGCGGTCATGCTGCCCAGCGAGCCCTTGAGGCCGTGCGCGTGGGCCACGGCCGCGGCCGAATCGCGTGTCTGAAGCGCCTTCTGCAATTCGCTCTGGCGCGAAGCCAGGTCGGCGCGCATGGCCTGGGCCAGTTGCCCCAGCGTCTCTTCGTCGCCATCCAGGCGGCGCAGCAGTTTCTCGACGTCCAGCGCCTCCAGGTGCGTGGCGGCGGCGCGCGAGCCCGACACGGCGCTGGGGACGACGGGGGCGGGGATGGTCACCGGGGCCGGTGCGGGTGTGGCCGGGGCTTGCTCGGGCTCGGCCAGGCCGTCGTCGAGCTTCAGCACCCGGTCCATTTCCTTGATGAGCGCCTGCGGGCTGACCGGCTTGGCGGTATAGCCATCCATGCCGGCGGCCAGGCAGGCTTCGCGGTCGCCCGGCATGGCATTGGCCGTCACGGCCACGATGGGCGTGCGGGGCAGCTTGCGGCGGGTCTCGATGTCGCGGATCTCGTGCGTGGCCTGCAGGCCGCTCATGCCAGGCATCTGCACGTCCATCAGCACCAGGTCGATGCCGCCCTGTTCCCATTGGGCGATGGCGTGCACGCCACCGCGCGCCACGCGCACGATGCAGCCCAGGCGCAGCAGCAACTGCCGCATCATCAGTTCGTTGACCGGGTGGTCTTCGGCCAGCAGCACCACCAGGCCGACATAGCGGGCACCGGCCTGCGCGACTTCCTGCAGCTCGGCCGAGGCGCTGAGCGGGCTCTGGTCCAGCTCGCGCAAGGGCAGGGTCAGGGTGAAGGTGCTGCCTTCGCCGGGGTCGCTCTGCAGGTCGATCTCGCCGCCCATGAGCCGGGCCAGCTGCGCGCAGATCGCCAGACCCAGGCCACTGCCGCCATAGGGGCGCGCGGTGGAGGCGTCGGCCTGCGTGAAGGCGTCGAAGACGGTGGCGTGGTGTTCGCGCGCGATGCCCACGCCGCTGTCGCGGACCTGCAGCTGCAGCCGCTTCGGGGCCTGGCCCGCGGGCTCGATCGGCTGGATGCGCACCTCGATCCGGCCGCCGCGGGGCGTGAACTTGAGCGCGTTGGAGAGCAGGTGGTTCAGCACCTGGCGCAGGCGCACCGCATCGCCCATCACCCATTGGGGCAGGGTCGGTGGCAGTTCGAAGCGGAAGTCCAAAGCCTGTTCGCCCGCCTGCTCGGCGTACGGCACGATGGCCTGTTCCAGGGCCTGGTGCAGGTCGAAGCGCACGTTCTCGATGTCGAACTGGCCGGCTTCGATGCGGGAGAGATCCAGCAGGTTGTTGAGCAGGTCCAGCAACTCGTGCGCCGAGTTGTCCATCAGCGCCAGCCAGCTGGACTGGTCCCCATTGAGCGGCGAATCCATCAGCATGCGCGTGAGGCCCATGAACGCGTTGAGGGGCGTGCGCACCTCGTGGCTGATGTTGGCCAGGAATTCGCTCTTGGCCCGGCTGGCCTGTTCGGTCAATTCGCGGGCGCGCTCGCCATCCTGCTCGATGCGCTTGCGCTCGCCGATGTCGGCCAGGGTGCCCATGAGCCGCAGGGGCTGGCCCTTGCTGTCGTGCTCGGCGACCATGGCGTGCGTTTCGACCCAGCGCCAGCCTTCGGAGGCGCGCACCCGGTGCTGCACCACGGCGCGCTGGCTGCGGCCTTCGAGCAAGGCCATCACCTGCACGCGCAGCGGCTCGATGTCGTCGGGGTGCAGGCGCGCGCGCAGGTCGATCGCCTCCCAGTAGCCGTCGGCGGCGATGTCGCCGAGCAGTTCGCCCCAGCGCGCCGTCAGGAACACCTGGGTGGCGGGCAGTTGCCAGTCCCACAGTGCCAGGCCGGCGGCATCTACCGCGAGTTGCAGGCGGTCGCGCGCTTCGTCCAGCGCCTCCTCGGCCAGCAGGCGGCTGTTGGATTCGCGGTGCGCGGTGCTGCGCAGGCGGTCGAGCTCGCGGCTTTGGTGTTCCAGTTCGCCCTGCAACCTTTGCGTGCGCTCGCGCTCCTGCTGAAGCTCGTCCAGCGTGCGTTGCAAGTCAAAGGCGAGACGATCGGGCGTCATGGGCGTGTGTGAGGTGGTGCGAAGGCCTAGGGTTCCCGTGCCGGGCCCTCAGCTGCCGCCAAGCGCTTCCCAGCGCTCCAGCGCCTGAAGCCATTCCCCCTCGACTTCGGCATGTCGGGCGCCAAGTTGAGCCGCGCGGGTGGGATCGCTGTGAAATAGTTGGCCATTCTCCAGGTCCTTGCCAATGGTGGCTTGTTCGGCCTCCAGGGCCGCGATCAGCTGAGGCAGCGCGTCGAACTCCCGCTGTTCCTTGTAGCTTAGCTTTTTCTTGGCGGGTGCTGGTGCGGGCGCCGAACTGGCCGGTTTGGCGGCCGGGGCGGCCGGCGGCGGGGTGGACGCCTCGCGCTCGCGCTGCAGGGCGGCCGACCGCGCCGACTGGGTCAGCCAGTCCTGCACGTCCCCCACGTACTCGCGCCAGCGCCCTTCACCCTCGAACACCAGGGTGCTGGTGACCACGTTGTCCAGGAAGCGCCGGTCGTGGCTGACCAGGAACACCGTGCCTTCGTACTGCTGCAGCAGGTCTTCCAGCAGCTCCAGCGTGTCGATGTCCAGGTCGTTGGTGGGCTCGTCGAGCACCAGCACGTTGGCCGGCCGCGCGAACAACCGCGCCAGCAGCAGGCGGTTGCGCTCGCCGCCCGAGAGCGTGCGGACCGGGGCGTTGGCCCGCGCGGGCGAGAACAGGAAGTCGCTGAGGTAGCTCTTCACATGGGTGCGCTTGTTGCCGATCTCGATCCACTCGCTGCCCGGGCTGATGAAGTCTTCGAGTGTCGCGTCCAGATCGAGCTGGTCGCGCATCTGGTCGAAATAGGCCACGCTGATCTTGCTGCCCTGGCGCACGGTGCCGCTGGTGGGGATCAGTTCACCCAGAATGATCTTGAGCAAAGTGGTCTTGCCCGCGCCATTCGGGCCGATCAGGCCGATCTTGTCGCCGCGCAGGATGGTGGCCGAAAAGTCCCGGATCACGGTGCGCTGGCCGCCGTCTGCGGTCGCGAACGTCTGCGTGACCTTCTCCAGCTCCGCCACGATCTTGCCGCTGGCGTTGCCACTGGCCACCTCCAGCTTCACGCTGCCCACCGCGTCGCGCCGCTGCGCGCGCTGCTCGCGCAGGCGCTCCAGCCGGGTGATGCGCCCTTGAGCCCGCGTGCGCCGCGCTTCCACACCCTTGCGGATCCACACCTCTTCCTGTGCCAGCAGCTTGTCCGCACGGGCGTTGATCACCGCTTCCTGTGCCATCTGCTCTTCCTTGAGCAGCTGGTACTGCGCGAAGTTGCCGGGATAGCTGAGCAGCCGGCCGCGATCGAGTTCGACCATGCGTGTGGCCACGCGGTCCAGAAAGGCCCGGTCGTGGCTGATCGTGACGACGCTGCCCTTGTACTCCAGCAGCAGGTCTTCCAGCCAGGTGATGCTGTCCAGGTCCAGGTGGTTGGTTGGCTCGTCCAGCAGCAGGACGTCGGGGCGGCTCACCAGCGCCTGGGCCAGGGCCACGCGCTTCTTGTTGCCGCCCGAGAGTTCGCCCACGCGCACCGCGCCGTCCAGGTGAAGCCGGTGCAGGGTTTCCTCCACCCGTTGCTCCCAGTTCCAGGCGTCCAGGGCCTCGATGCGGTTCTGCAGCGCATCGAGGTCCAGCCCGTCTGCGCCACTCAAATAGAGATCCCGCGCAGCGCGCGCATCGGCCAGACCCACGCTGGCGGCCTCGAACACCGACGACTGCAGATCCAGCACCGGTTCTTGCGGCACATAGGCAATGCGCAGACCGGTCTGCACCTGCAGCGTGCCGTCATCGGCCTTTTCCAGGGACGCCAGGATCTTCAGCAGCGACGATTTGCCGGTGCCGTTGCGTCCGATGAGACCGACCCGCTCCTGCGCCTCGAGCGCGAAGTCGGTGTGGTCGAGCAGAGCCACGTGGCCAAAGGCCAGTTGCGCGTCCTGCAGAGTGATGAGTGCCATGAAAAGTCCGAGTCGAAAGGAGTCTTGATTATCCGTGCGCGCCCAAGCCGTGCGAGCGAGCGGGGGGCTCCGTGGTGGCGCTGGACGCACCTCTTCTATATATAGGGGTGGATGCGCGGCGCTCCTGCCGAAGCGTGGCGATACCGAGAGGCCTTGCGCGAAAGTTTTTTGCGAGGCTTTGACGAAAGCCCAAAAACTGTCGTATACTGCAAGGCTTCGCTGCTCACAAAGACTTCTTCGGAAGGCAAAGAAAAGCGGTGAAGGAGATGCAGCCAAGGCGGTGCAAAAAGCGAGATAAAAAATCAAACTTTTTGACAAGACGCCAAAAACTGTGTCATAATACGAGGCTCAGCTGATCGCAGCTAAGCAAGCAGACGAAGGTGGTGAGAGCCGCTGGGTTTGCGAGGATCATTAAAAACATACAGCCGATAAGCGTGGGCGTTTGAAGGCGATTGCGAAAACGGGCTCGAAAGAGTCCAAGTCGCAAGACTTTAAACGCTCATGAGAATAGAAGTGAAGTTCACTTCAATTCCGTTTTTATGAGTAATTTCAAGATCGAACTAAAGAGTTTGATCCTGGCTCAGATTGAACGCTGGCGGCATGCTTTACACATGCAAGTCGAACGGTAACAGGCCGCAAGGTGCTGACGAGTGGCGAACGGGTGAGTAATGCATCGGAACGTGCCCAGTCGTGGGGGATAACGCAGCGAAAGCTGCGCTAATACCGCATACGATCTATGGATGAAAGCGGGGGACCGTAAGGCCTCGCGCGATTGGAGCGGCCGATGTCAGATTAGGTAGTTGGTGGGGTAAAGGCTCACCAAGCCGACGATCTGTAGCTGGTCTGAGAGGACGACCAGCCACACTGGGACTGAGACACGGCCCAGACTCCTACGGGAGGCAGCAGTGGGGAATTTTGGACAATGGGCGCAAGCCTGATCCAGCAATGCCGCGTGCAGGAAGAAGGCCTTCGGGTTGTAAACTGCTTTTGTACGGAACGAAAAGGCTCTGGTTAATACCTGGGGCACATGACGGTACCGTAAGAATAAGCACCGGCTAACTACGTGCCAGCAGCCGCGGTAATACGTAGGGTGCAAGCGTTAATCGGAATTACTGGGCGTAAAGCGTGCGCAGGCGGTTTTGTAAGACAGGCGTGAAATCCCCGGGCTCAACCTGGGAATTGCGCTTGTGACTGCAAGGCTGGAGTGCGGCAGAGGGGGATGGAATTCCGCGTGTAGCAGTGAAATGCGTAGATATGCGGAGGAACACCGATGGCGAAGGCAATCCCCTGGGCCTGCACTGACGCTCATGCACGAAAGCGTGGGGAGCAAACAGGATTAGATACCCTGGTAGTCCACGCCCTAAACGATGTCAACTGGTTGTTGGGTCTCTTCTGACTCAGTAACGAAGCTAACGCGTGAAGTTGACCGCCTGGGGAGTACGGCCGCAAGGTTGAAACTCAAAGGAATTGACGGGGACCCGCACAAGCGGTGGATGATGTGGTTTAATTCGATGCAACGCGAAAAACCTTACCCACCTTTGACATGTACGGAATTTGCCAGAGATGGCTTAGTGCTCGAAAGAGAGCCGTAACACAGGTGCTGCATGGCTGTCGTCAGCTCGTGTCGTGAGATGTTGGGTTAAGTCCCGCAACGAGCGCAACCCTTGTCATTAGTTGCTACGAAAGGGCACTCTAATGAGACTGCCGGTGACAAACCGGAGGAAGGTGGGGATGACGTCAAGTCCTCATGGCCCTTATAGGTGGGGCTACACACGTCATACAATGGCTGGTACAAAGGGTTGCCAACCCGCGAGGGGGAGCTAATCCCATAAAGCCAGTCGTAGTCCGGATCGCAGTCTGCAACTCGACTGCGTGAAGTCGGAATCGCTAGTAATCGTGGATCAGCATGTCACGGTGAATACGTTCCCGGGTCTTGTACACACCGCCCGTCACACCATGGGAGCGGGTCTCGCCAGAAGTAGTTAGCCTAACCGCAAGGAGGGCGATTACCACGGCGGGGTTCGTGACTGGGGTGAAGTCGTAACAAGGTAGCCGTATCGGAAGGTGCGGCTGGATCACCTCCTTTCTGGAAAAAGAGCAATCAAGCTCAAACGCTCACACTTATCGGTTGTTGGAAGGACGTCGCCAGCGATTCGGGCTTAGGCCTGGAGAGATCAAGCGACCGGCTTGGGTCTGTAGCTCAGTTGGTTAGAGCACCGTCTTGATAAGGCGGGGGTCGTTGGTTCGAGACCAACCAGACCCACCATCCCCTCCAATGAGCGCAAGTTATCCTGGGGGATTAGCTCAGCTGGGAGAGCACCTGCTTTGCAAGCAGGGGGTCGTCGGTTCGATCCCGTCATCCTCCACCAAAACAACGTTGCTCCGGTGACGTTCTTGTCTGATAAATCTACATCAAAGCATCTTGGCCAGTCTGGTTGAGGATGTTTTGATGTTGATTGATATCCATCGATTGACAGGCGATCGCAAGATCGCCACGGCTGTTCTTTAAAAATTCATAGAGTCGAATCAGCGTTGCTGATGGAAAGCACATATTCGTAAAGGTTTCATGTGCACCGTGCCATCAGCAACATTTTTTGATTGCGTCAACGAATATTCAATTTGATCGAAAGATGCGAATTGAAACGGCATAACGCGTCAGGTGAAAGACCTGACAGACATTTGCTTGATGTGATTTTGTATCTTGTTGGGTTGCGAGACCTGGTGAGATGTCAAAGTTATAGGGTCAAGTGAATAAGAGCACGTGGTGGATGCCTTGGCGATGATAGGCGACGAAGGACGTGATAGCCTGCGATAAGCTTCGGGGAGCTGGCAAATTAGCTTTGATCCGGAGATTTCCGAATGGGGAAACCCACCTAGCAGTAGGTATCGCATGATGAATACATAGTCATGCGAGGCGAACCGGGTGAACTGAAACATCTCAGTAGCTCGAGGAAAAGACATCAACCGAGATTCCGAAAGTAGTGGCGAGCGAAATCGGAAGAGCCTGTTAGTGATAGCACAAGACTTAACGGAACGCTTTGGAAAGGGCGGCCATAGCGGGTGATAGCCCCGTACGTGAAAAGACCTGTGTGGTACTGAGCTAACGACAAGTAGGGCGGGACACGAGAAATCCTGTCTGAATATGGGGGGACCATCCTCCAAGGCTAAATACTCATCATCGACCGATAGTGAACAAGTACCGTGAGGGAAAGGCGAAAAGAACCCCGGGAGGGGAGTGAAATAGATCCTGAAACCGCGTGCTTACAAAAAGTAGGAGCCTCGAAAGGGGTGACTGCGTACCTTTTGTATAATGGGTCAGCGACTTACATTCAGTGGCAAGGTTAACCGAATAGGGAAGCCGTAGAGAAATCGAGTCCGAATAGGGCGATTCAGTCGCTGGGTGTAGACCCGAAACCAAGTGATCTATCCATGGCCAGGATGAAGGTGCCGTAACAGGTACTGGAGGTCCGAACCGACTAGTGTTGCAAAACTAGCGGATGAGCTGTGGATAGGGGTGAAAGGCTAAACAAACTTGGAAATAGCTGGTTCTCTCCGAAAACTATTTAGGTAGTGCCTCAAGTATTACCGTCGGGGGTAGAGCACTGTTTTGGCTAGGGGGTCATGGCGACTTACCAAACCAAGGCAAACTCCGAATACCGATGAGTACAGCTTGGGAGACAGAGCACCGGGTGCTAACGTCCGGACTCAAGAGGGAAACAACCCAGACCGCCAGCTAAGGTCCCTAAAATTGGCTAAGTGGGAAACGAAGTGGGAAGGCTAAAACAGTCAGGATGTTGGCTTAGAAGCAGCCATCATTTAAAGAAAGCGTAATAGCTCACTGATCGAGTCGTCCTGCGCGGAAGATGTAACGGGGCTAAGCCAGTTACCGAAGCTGCGGATTTGCAATTTATTGCAAGTGGTAGGAGAGCGTTCTGTAAGCCTGTGAAGGTGTCTTGTAAAGGATGCTGGAGGTATCAGAAGTGCGAATGCTGACATGAGTAGCGTTAAAGGGGGTGAAAAGCCCCCTCGCCGTAAGCGCAAGGTTTCCTACGCAACGTTCATCGGCGTAGGGTGAGTCGGCCCCTAAGGCGAGGCAGAGATGCGTAGCTGATGGGAAACAGGTCAATATTCCTGTACCGATTACAAGTGCGATGTGGGGACGGATCTTAATAGGTTATCCGGCGGTTGGATGTGCCGGTTTAGACAGATGTAGGCGACACGTAGGCAAATCCGCGTGTCATATACCGAGGCTGTCGATCGAGCGAGCTTGCTCGCGAAGTAACTGAACGAGGTCCCAGGAAAAGCCACTAAGCTTCAGCTTGTAATTGACCGTACCGCAAACCGACACTGGTGCGCGAGATGAGTATTCTAAGGCGCTTGAGAGAACTCAGGAGAAGGAACTCGGCAAATTGACACCGTAACTTCGGAAGAAGGTGTGCCCTAGTAATGTGATGAGAACATCTGAGCATGAATGGGTTGCAAAAAATTGGTGGCTGCGACTGTTTATTAAAAACACAGCACTCTGCAAACACGAAAGTGGACGTATAGGGTGTGACGCCTGCCCGGTGCTGGAAGATTAATTGATGGGGTGCAAGCTCTTGATCGAAGTCCCAGTAAACGGCGGCCGTAACTATAACGGTCCTAAGGTAGCGAAATTCCTTGTCGGGTAAGTTCCGACCTGCACGAATGGCGTAACGATGGCCACACTGTCTCCTCCTGAGACTCAGCGAAGTTGAAATGTTTGTGATGATGCAATCTCCCCGCGGAAAGACGGAAAGACCCCATGAACCTTTACTGTAGCTTTGTATTGGACTTTGAACAGATCTGTGTAGGATAGGTGGGAGGCTTTGAAGCAGGGTCGCTAGATCTTGTGGAGCCAACGTTGAAATACCACCCTGGTGTGTTTGAGGTTCTAACCTAGGTCCATTATCTGGATCGGGGACAGTGCATGGTAGGCAGTTTGACTGGGGCGGTCTCCTCCCAAAGTGTAACGGAGGAGTTCGAAGGTACGCTAGGTACGGTCGGACATCGTGCTAATAGTGCAATGGCATAAGCGTGCTTAACTGCGAGACTGACAAGTCGAGCAGATGCGAAAGCAGGACATAGTGATCCGGTGGTTCTGTATGGAAGGGCCATCGCTCAACGGATAAAAGGTACTCTGGGGATAACAGGCTGATACCGCCCAAGAGTTCATATCGACGGCGGTGTTTGGCACCTCGATGTCGGCTCATCTCATCCTGGGGCTGTAGCCGGTCCCAAGGGTATGGCTGTTCGCCATTTAAAGAGGTACGTGAGCTGGGTTTAAAACGTCGTGAGACAGTTTGGTCCCTATCTTCCGTGGGCGCTGCAGATTTGAGGAAGCCTGCTCCTAGTACGAGAGGACCGGAGTGGACGCACCTCTGGTGTACCGGTTGTCACGCCAGTGGCATTGCCGGGTAGCTAAGTGCGGAAGAGATAACCGCTGAAAGCATCTAAGCGGGAAACTCGTTCCAAGATGAGATCTGCCGGGGCCTTGAGCCCCCTAAAGAGTCGTTCAAGACCAGGACGTTGATAGGTCAGGTGTGGAAGCGCAGTAATGCGTTAAGCTAACTGATACTAATTGCTCGTGCGGCTTGACCCTATAACTTTGATGAAAATCATCAGAGTCAAATGTCATCCGACTGAAAAGTCATGTTATGCCCGAAGGCTCAGCAATGAGTCCATCGTTGGCAGCAATCAAAATAGCTGATTCGAAGCTCTATGAATTCGTTCAGGTTGTGCGTGTGCACAACCCGAACAACAAGTTATGCCTGACGACCATAGCGAGGTGGTCCCACTCCTTCCCATCCCGAACAGGACAGTGAAACGCCTTTGCGCCGATGATAGTGCGGGTTCCCGTGTGAAAGTAGGTCATCGTCAGGCTCTTACCCAGCCCCCAAACCCCCTCGTGTCTTCGACACCTGGGGGTTTGGGCATTTATAAGTGTAAGGGTATGGTTTTCGGTTGAAGAGATTTTCAAGCCTCTTGCAAAACGACCAAAAACTGTGTCATAATACGAGGCTCAGCTGATCGCAGCTAAGCAAGCAGACGAAGGTGGTGAGAGCCGCTGGGTTTGCGAGGATCATTAAAAACATACAGCCGATAAGCGTGGGCGTTTGAAGGCGATTGCGAAAACGGGCTCGAAAGAGTCCAAGTCGCAAGACTTTAAACGCTCATGAGAATAGAAGTGAAGTTCACTTCAATTCCGTTTTTATGAGTAATTTCAAGATCGAACTAAAGAGTTTGATCCTGGCTCAGATTGAACGCTGGCGGCATGCTTTACACATGCAAGTCGAACGGTAACAGGCCGCAAGGTGCTGACGAGTGGCGAACGGGTGAGTAATGCATCGGAACGTGCCCAGTCGTGGGGGATAACGCAGCGAAAGCTGCGCTAATACCGCATACGATCTATGGATGAAAGCGGGGGACCGTAAGGCCTCGCGCGATTGGAGCGGCCGATGTCAGATTAGGTAGTTGGTGGGGTAAAGGCTCACCAAGCCGACGATCTGTAGCTGGTCTGAGAGGACGACCAGCCACACTGGGACTGAGACACGGCCCAGACTCCTACGGGAGGCAGCAGTGGGGAATTTTGGACAATGGGCGCAAGCCTGATCCAGCAATGCCGCGTGCAGGAAGAAGGCCTTCGGGTTGTAAACTGCTTTTGTACGGAACGAAAAGGCTCTGGTTAATACCTGGGGCACATGACGGTACCGTAAGAATAAGCACCGGCTAACTACGTGCCAGCAGCCGCGGTAATACGTAGGGTGCAAGCGTTAATCGGAATTACTGGGCGTAAAGCGTGCGCAGGCGGTTTTGTAAGACAGGCGTGAAATCCCCGGGCTCAACCTGGGAATTGCGCTTGTGACTGCAAGGCTGGAGTGCGGCAGAGGGGGATGGAATTCCGCGTGTAGCAGTGAAATGCGTAGATATGCGGAGGAACACCGATGGCGAAGGCAATCCCCTGGGCCTGCACTGACGCTCATGCACGAAAGCGTGGGGAGCAAACAGGATTAGATACCCTGGTAGTCCACGCCCTAAACGATGTCAACTGGTTGTTGGGTCTCTTCTGACTCAGTAACGAAGCTAACGCGTGAAGTTGACCGCCTGGGGAGTACGGCCGCAAGGTTGAAACTCAAAGGAATTGACGGGGACCCGCACAAGCGGTGGATGATGTGGTTTAATTCGATGCAACGCGAAAAACCTTACCCACCTTTGACATGTACGGAATTTGCCAGAGATGGCTTAGTGCTCGAAAGAGAGCCGTAACACAGGTGCTGCATGGCTGTCGTCAGCTCGTGTCGTGAGATGTTGGGTTAAGTCCCGCAACGAGCGCAACCCTTGTCATTAGTTGCTACGAAAGGGCACTCTAATGAGACTGCCGGTGACAAACCGGAGGAAGGTGGGGATGACGTCAAGTCCTCATGGCCCTTATAGGTGGGGCTACACACGTCATACAATGGCTGGTACAAAGGGTTGCCAACCCGCGAGGGGGAGCTAATCCCATAAAGCCAGTCGTAGTCCGGATCGCAGTCTGCAACTCGACTGCGTGAAGTCGGAATCGCTAGTAATCGTGGATCAGCATGTCACGGTGAATACGTTCCCGGGTCTTGTACACACCGCCCGTCACACCATGGGAGCGGGTCTCGCCAGAAGTAGTTAGCCTAACCGCAAGGAGGGCGATTACCACGGCGGGGTTCGTGACTGGGGTGAAGTCGTAACAAGGTAGCCGTATCGGAAGGTGCGGCTGGATCACCTCCTTTCTGGAAAAAGAGCAATCAAGCTCAAACGCTCACACTTATCGGTTGTTGGAAGGACGTCGCCAGCGATTCGGGCTTAGGCCTGGAGAGATCAAGCGACCGGCTTGGGTCTGTAGCTCAGTTGGTTAGAGCACCGTCTTGATAAGGCGGGGGTCGTTGGTTCGAGACCAACCAGACCCACCATCCCCTCCAATGAGCGCAAGTTATCCTGGGGGATTAGCTCAGCTGGGAGAGCACCTGCTTTGCAAGCAGGGGGTCGTCGGTTCGATCCCGTCATCCTCCACCAAAACAACGTTGCTCCGGTGACGTTCTTGTCTGATAAATCTACATCAAAGCATCTTGGCCAGTCTGGTTGAGGATGTTTTGATGTTGATTGATATCCATCGATTGACAGGCGATCGCAAGATCGCCACGGCTGTTCTTTAAAAATTCATAGAGTCGAATCAGCGTTGCTGATGGAAAGCACATATTCGTAAAGGTTTCATGTGCACCGTGCCATCAGCAACATTTTTTGATTGCGTCAACGAATATTCAATTTGATCGAAAGATGCGAATTGAAACGGCATAACGCGTCAGGTGAAAGACCTGACAGACATTTGCTTGATGTGATTTTGTATCTTGTTGGGTTGCGAGACCTGGTGAGATGTCAAAGTTATAGGGTCAAGTGAATAAGAGCACGTGGTGGATGCCTTGGCGATGATAGGCGACGAAGGACGTGATAGCCTGCGATAAGCTTCGGGGAGCTGGCAAATTAGCTTTGATCCGGAGATTTCCGAATGGGGAAACCCACCTAGCAGTAGGTATCGCATGATGAATACATAGTCATGCGAGGCGAACCGGGTGAACTGAAACATCTCAGTAGCTCGAGGAAAAGACATCAACCGAGATTCCGAAAGTAGTGGCGAGCGAAATCGGAAGAGCCTGTTAGTGATAGCACAAGACTTAACGGAACGCTTTGGAAAGGGCGGCCATAGCGGGTGATAGCCCCGTACGTGAAAAGACCTGTGTGGTACTGAGCTAACGACAAGTAGGGCGGGACACGAGAAATCCTGTCTGAATATGGGGGGACCATCCTCCAAGGCTAAATACTCATCATCGACCGATAGTGAACAAGTACCGTGAGGGAAAGGCGAAAAGAACCCCGGGAGGGGAGTGAAATAGATCCTGAAACCGCGTGCTTACAAAAAGTAGGAGCCTCGAAAGGGGTGACTGCGTACCTTTTGTATAATGGGTCAGCGACTTACATTCAGTGGCAAGGTTAACCGAATAGGGAAGCCGTAGAGAAATCGAGTCCGAATAGGGCGATTCAGTCGCTGGGTGTAGACCCGAAACCAAGTGATCTATCCATGGCCAGGATGAAGGTGCCGTAACAGGTACTGGAGGTCCGAACCGACTAGTGTTGCAAAACTAGCGGATGAGCTGTGGATAGGGGTGAAAGGCTAAACAAACTTGGAAATAGCTGGTTCTCTCCGAAAACTATTTAGGTAGTGCCTCAAGTATTACCGTCGGGGGTAGAGCACTGTTTTGGCTAGGGGGTCATGGCGACTTACCAAACCAAGGCAAACTCCGAATACCGATGAGTACAGCTTGGGAGACAGAGCACCGGGTGCTAACGTCCGGACTCAAGAGGGAAACAACCCAGACCGCCAGCTAAGGTCCCTAAAATTGGCTAAGTGGGAAACGAAGTGGGAAGGCTAAAACAGTCAGGATGTTGGCTTAGAAGCAGCCATCATTTAAAGAAAGCGTAATAGCTCACTGATCGAGTCGTCCTGCGCGGAAGATGTAACGGGGCTAAGCCAGTTACCGAAGCTGCGGATTTGCAATTTATTGCAAGTGGTAGGAGAGCGTTCTGTAAGCCTGTGAAGGTGTCTTGTAAAGGATGCTGGAGGTATCAGAAGTGCGAATGCTGACATGAGTAGCGTTAAAGGGGGTGAAAAGCCCCCTCGCCGTAAGCGCAAGGTTTCCTACGCAACGTTCATCGGCGTAGGGTGAGTCGGCCCCTAAGGCGAGGCAGAGATGCGTAGCTGATGGGAAACAGGTCAATATTCCTGTACCGATTACAAGTGCGATGTGGGGACGGATCTTAATAGGTTATCCGGCGGTTGGATGTGCCGGTTTAGACAGATGTAGGCGACACGTAGGCAAATCCGCGTGTCATATACCGAGGCTGTCGATCGAGCGAGCTTGCTCGCGAAGTAACTGAACGAGGTCCCAGGAAAAGCCACTAAGCTTCAGCTTGTAATTGACCGTACCGCAAACCGACACTGGTGCGCGAGATGAGTATTCTAAGGCGCTTGAGAGAACTCAGGAGAAGGAACTCGGCAAATTGACACCGTAACTTCGGAAGAAGGTGTGCCCTAGTAATGTGATGAGAACATCTGAGCATGAATGGGTTGCAAAAAATTGGTGGCTGCGACTGTTTATTAAAAACACAGCACTCTGCAAACACGAAAGTGGACGTATAGGGTGTGACGCCTGCCCGGTGCTGGAAGATTAATTGATGGGGTGCAAGCTCTTGATCGAAGTCCCAGTAAACGGCGGCCGTAACTATAACGGTCCTAAGGTAGCGAAATTCCTTGTCGGGTAAGTTCCGACCTGCACGAATGGCGTAACGATGGCCACACTGTCTCCTCCTGAGACTCAGCGAAGTTGAAATGTTTGTGATGATGCAATCTCCCCGCGGAAAGACGGAAAGACCCCATGAACCTTTACTGTAGCTTTGTATTGGACTTTGAACAGATCTGTGTAGGATAGGTGGGAGGCTTTGAAGCAGGGTCGCTAGATCTTGTGGAGCCAACGTTGAAATACCACCCTGGTGTGTTTGAGGTTCTAACCTAGGTCCATTATCTGGATCGGGGACAGTGCATGGTAGGCAGTTTGACTGGGGCGGTCTCCTCCCAAAGTGTAACGGAGGAGTTCGAAGGTACGCTAGGTACGGTCGGACATCGTGCTAATAGTGCAATGGCATAAGCGTGCTTAACTGCGAGACTGACAAGTCGAGCAGATGCGAAAGCAGGACATAGTGATCCGGTGGTTCTGTATGGAAGGGCCATCGCTCAACGGATAAAAGGTACTCTGGGGATAACAGGCTGATACCGCCCAAGAGTTCATATCGACGGCGGTGTTTGGCACCTCGATGTCGGCTCATCTCATCCTGGGGCTGTAGCCGGTCCCAAGGGTATGGCTGTTCGCCATTTAAAGAGGTACGTGAGCTGGGTTTAAAACGTCGTGAGACAGTTTGGTCCCTATCTTCCGTGGGCGCTGCAGATTTGAGGAAGCCTGCTCCTAGTACGAGAGGACCGGAGTGGACGCACCTCTGGTGTACCGGTTGTCACGCCAGTGGCATTGCCGGGTAGCTAAGTGCGGAAGAGATAACCGCTGAAAGCATCTAAGCGGGAAACTCGTTCCAAGATGAGATCTGCCGGGGCCTTGAGCCCCCTAAAGAGTCGTTCAAGACCAGGACGTTGATAGGTCAGGTGTGGAAGCGCAGTAATGCGTTAAGCTAACTGATACTAATTGCTCGTGCGGCTTGACCCTATAACTTTGATGAAAATCATCAGAGTCAAATGTCATCCGACTGAAAAGTCATGTTATGCCCGAAGGCTCAGCAATGAGTCCATCGTTGGCAGCAATCAAAATAGCTGATTCGAAGCTCTATGAATTCGTTCAGGTTGTGCGTGTGCACAACCCGAACAACAAGTTATGCCTGACGACCATAGCGAGGTGGTCCCACTCCTTCCCATCCCGAACAGGACAGTGAAACGCCTTTGCGCCGATGATAGTGCGGGTTCCCGTGTGAAAGTAGGTCATCGTCAGGCTCTTACCCAGCCCCCAAACCCCCTCGTGTCTTCGACACCTGGGGGTTTGGGCATTTATGGGCTGAAATCTCTCAAAGGGTCGCGTCGCAGCAGACCTATTGATCCGCCCATCTATCGATTGATGACTAGGTCCCCGTTTCTGAACAGGGCTTGGCTTCGTTCAAGCTCGATCAGCAACTGATCCAGCCATTCGCGGGTCTGTATTCTGTCGTGACGCACTGCCTGCGGCATGGTGTTGAAAAAGTAGCTGGTGGCAAGCACCCAATCCAGCAAGGCGTCCATCGACACGGATTGCCACTCCAGCAGCTTGAACTTGATCAGCACCTTCAGGGCATGTCGCCGGTGCTTGTCGGGTTGGGTCACGAACTGTTCCAAGCGGCTGCGCGCATGGGCGAGTGCTCCAGAAAAATCATTGAAGACCCGGCCATGTCCGGGGATAACGGTCGTGGGGGTGAGTGCTTCCATGAGATCCAAGGTGGCCGCTACCTCATCAAACGCTGAAACGCCTTCGAGCTCGGGAAAGACAATGCCGAAGCCGTTTTCCCACAGTGCATCCGCCGAAATCAGCAGCCGATGCTCGGCCTGGAAGAGGACGATGGAATGAGGATCGTGCCCCTTGGCCGCGTGGATATCCCAATTCAGTGAACCCAAGCGAATGGAGGTGCCTGGCGTCAGCAGACCTTGGTGCGTGAACCGAGGGCAAGACTGGCCCGTAGGCTCAAAGGTCAGGGCCACTGGATCCCAATTCGCGACCGAAGCGGCCTGACCAGGCGGTATCAGGGTGCGCAATGCAGGATAGGCTTGCTGCAGTTCGGCATTGCCGCCGCAATGGTCGCTGTGAAGGTGCGTGTTCAGGAGCAGATCCAGCGGCGCCCCCTCCAGGTTGGCCGCCACGAGCGCCAGCGTCTGAGGCGCATGCGCCGAATAACCCGAGTCCACCAACGCGGTAGGGCCCTCGCCTCGAATCAGGATGTTGTTGGCCGACAGCCAGCCCCGTTCCAGGCAGGTGACACCGGCGTTGGCAAGGGTTGAATGGGGGTCGTCGATCGGTGCCGGTGAAGAACGGGATGGCATGCAGTGAGAGTGCCTCAGTGGGCAACTGGCGTGCGCAAGGCGCGCCGAAGTATTTTGCCCACGTTGCTCTTCGGCAGCTCGTCCCGGAATTCAATGAGCTTGGGCCGCTTGTAGCCGGTCAGGTTGTCCTGGCAGTAACGTGCCACGTCTTCCTCGCGCAGGGTGGGGTCCGAACGCACCACAAACACCTTGACCGCCTCGCCTTGCTTGTCGTCCTCGATGCCGATGGCCGCGCACTCGAGCACCCCCGGGCACAGCGAGATGACGTTCTCCAGCTCACTGGGGAACACGTTGAAGCCGGAAACGAGGATCATGTCCTTCTTGCGGTCGACGATGCGCGTGAAGCCCTGCGGGTCCATGACCCCCACATCGCCCGTTCGCATGAAACCATCGGGTGTGAACGCGCGTGCGGTCTCATCGGGTTGCTGGTAGTAGCCCACCATCACATTCGGCCCCTTGATGCAGATCTCGCCGGTTTCACCCAGCGCCACGCTGCGGCCTTCGTCGTCCTTGATCGCGATGTCAATGCCAGGCAGAGGCAGGCCGATGGTGCCGCTGAACTGCTGGCTGGTGACCGGGTTGTTGGTCCCGATCGCGCAGGTCTCGCTCATGCCCCAGCCTTCGATCATGGTGCAGCCGGTGACGGCCTTCCATTGCCGTGCCGTGCCTTCCGACGCGGCCATGCCCCCGGCCTGCGACAGCGCAAGATTCGAAAAATCCAACTGACGGAACTGGGGGTTCTGCAGCAGGGCGTTGAACAAGGTGTTCACCGCGGGCAGCACGTGGAATGCGCGCCGCTTGAGGGTGGCCACCAGTTGCGGGATGTCGCGCGGATTGGGCACCAGGGTCATGTGCGCCCCCCAGCGGATGGTGAGCAGGCTCAGGGTCAGCGCAAAGATGTGGTACAGCGGCAGCGCCGCGATGCCGTTGACCTGCCGCAGGTCGCCGACCTTTTGCAGCGCGGGCTTGAACCAGGCTTCGGCCTGCAGGATGGCGGCGATGATGTTGCGGTGGGTGAGCACCGCGCCCTTGGACAAACCGGTGGTGCCTCCCGTGTACTGCAGGAAGGCCACGGAGTCCAAGGTGTCGCTGGTGGGCTGGAGGCGCATGCCACTGCCTTCGGCGATGACGTGGCGGAAGTTCACGATGGTGCGCTCGCCCAGGGGGCCTGTTCGGGCCAGCTTGTAGGCCGGGACCATCTTGGCGAGATGCCGCACGGCGAACGTGATCCAGCGCCCGTACCAGAACCCCAGCTGGTCGCCCAGGCTGGCGATGACCACGTGCTCCACCGAGGTCTGGTCGATCACCTGTTCGAGCGTGTGGGCGAAGTTCTCCAGGATGACGATGGCCTGAGCCCCGGAATCCTTGAGCTGGTGCTCCAGTTCTCGCGCGGTGTAGAGCGGATTGACGTTCACCACGGTGTAGCCAGCGCGCACGATCGCGGCCATGGTGATCAGGAACTGCGGCACATTCGGCAGCATGATGGCCACGCGCGCACCTGGCACCAAGCCTCGGCCCTGAAGCCAGGCCCCCATGGCGGCACTCAGGCCGTCCAGTTCGCCGTAGCTCATCCACTGTTCCATGCACACGCTCACGGGCTGGCGGGCATGTTGCTTGAACGACTCTTCGAGCAGGTCGGCCAACGAGCGGTAACGTTCGGGCGTCACCTCGGGGGCAACGCCTTCGGGGTATTGGGTGAGCCAGGGTCGGGTCATGGGTTTCGCTGTGACAGAGAGGGATGGACCATTCTGGCAAGCCGGCGCCCGGGTGCATACCGGGCCAGCCCTAAGGCGCTGTCACCCAAAGCACACGCGATCCCGGAGGCCTCAACGAGCCTCAGGGACCCTGGCCAACTCGGCGGACAGTGCCGCGCTGCAGGCGGCCTCGCCCTCGTCGAACAGGGTACTGATCCAACGCGATTCCCTTGCGCTGATGGTGTCGAGGAAGTTCCGTGCATCCCCCAAGGAGGCAAAGGCATCGAAGCCGCTTTCCAGGAAATGTTGCAAGGCATCGAGGCCCGCCGCGCGGGCCGGGTTGCGCATCATGCGCAAGGCCAGCCGCAAGGGCTTCATGCGGGTGAGGCGCTGCAACTCGCGCCCCATGTGCTGCACGACCGCCAGTTGGCGCGCGCGCGCATCGCGGTCGCCGGTCAGCCGCCAGGCGCGCGTGTAGCGCAGGGCGGGGGACAGCGTGGCGTCCTGCGGCAACCAGTGCGTGGCCATGTGGTGGTCGAGCACTTCGGTCAAGGCGTGGGTCTCGGCCAGATCCACCGCGAGCTGGGCCACGGCTTCCGGGAACAGGCGTTCCAACGCGCCGGCGATGCGGGCGAATTGCGCGTCGCGCCGGGCGAAGTCGTGCACGCCGTAGAGCTCCTCCAGAAAGAAGCGGGTCGCGGGTGCATACACCGGGTGCTCAAGGAAGTCGGCGTACGTGGCGCGGAAGCGCCGGGCCTGCAGCCGTTTCACCTCGTTCACCGCCCGGTCGAGGCCTGCCGTGCGGGCTTGCTGGCGCAGATCGCTGACACGCGCCAGGTGCGTGCGGATGCGGTCGGCGGCGCTGGGGTTCTGGGTCATGGCGGGCTCAGGCAGAGGCGGTGTGCCAGTCTAATTCGGACAGCCCACTCCGTGAGATAGTTCGGCCATGTCCCCTCCGACGCAGACGCCCCCAAGACACGTTCCCCGCTCCAGCCTGGCCCGCTTGCAGCAGGCGCTGGTGCTCGGTACGCTGGTGTTCGTGGGGGCGTGGGTGTTCTTCTGGTGGCCGCGATCCCCCACGGTGGCTGTGGTGGGCGCCTTGTTGTCGCTGGGCGGCTATGCGCTGGTGCTCGCCCTGGAGGGGCTGGCCGCGGCCCGGCTGAACCGGGGCGATGCCGCACCCCCGGCGGGATGGCCGGGTTTGGCGGGCGCCTGGTGGCAGGAGGTCCGCGTGGCGCCGCAGGTGTTTGCCTGGCGCCAACCCTTCTTCTGGGCGAGCCTGCCGGACGACGTCGACCCGCGCGAAGGCCCGGTGCCCGCTGTGGTGTTCGTGCACGGCTTCGTGTGCAATAGAGGCCTGTGGTTGCCCTGGATGCGCCGCTTGCGCAGCCAGGGCGTGCCCTATGTGTCGGTCAACCTGGAGCCGGTGTTCGGCGACATCGACGACTACGTGCCCCTCATGAGCGACGCCGTGCGGCGCGCCCAGGCCCTCACGGGCCGTCCCCCGGTGCTGGTGTGCCACAGCATGGGTGGCCTTGTTGCGCGGGCGTGGCGGGCGGCCGAGCCGGACACGCCGGTGCACCAGGTCATCACCATCGGCAGTCCGCACCGAGGCACCTGGCTGGGGCGCTTCAGCCGTGTGGCCAACGGCCGGCAGATGCGGCAGGACGGGCACTGGCTGGCGGCCTTGGCCCGGCGCGAAGCGCAGATCCAGCCGCAGGACACCTATGCCGACTTCGTGTGCTGGTACTCCAACGCCGACAACATCGTGTTCCCGGCCTCCACCGCCACCTTGCCCGGGGCCGACAACCGGTTGGTGCCCGGCGTGGCCCACGTAGCGCTGGCCTTTCACCCCAGGGTGATGGACGAGTCGCTGGCGATCGTGGCGTCGGCCGGCAGGTCGCCGAGCGAACGCACCGCCTTGTAGAGCGGCGCGAAGTCGGGCGCCGTCATTTCGAACAGCTGGTCGAAGCCGTCGATGACGAAGTAGGTGGCCTGGTAGTCGTCGATCTTGTAGCGCGTGCGCATGCAGCGCAGCAGATCAAGCGCGATGCGCTGGGGTTGCGGGCTGGTGACGCTGTGGCGCAGCTCGCCCGACGAACTCAGGATGCCGGCGCCGTACGCGCGCAACCCGTCTTCCTGGCGGATCAGGCCGAACTCGATCGTGTACCAGTACAGCCGCGAGAGCAGCTCGCCCGCGCCCAGGTCGTGGGCCTTCAGGCCACCCGCCCCGTAGCGCTGCACGTAGTCGGCAAACACCGGGTTGAACAGCAGCGGTACGTGGCCGAAGAGGTCGTGGAACACATCGGGCTCGACGATGTAGTCGAACTCGGCGGGCGTGCGGATCCAATCGGTCACCGGGAAACGGCGGTTGGCCAGCAGGTCGAAAAAGGGCCGCTCGGGAATCAGGCCGGGCACGGCCACGATTTCCCAGCCGGTTGCGGGCTTGAGGCGTTCGTTGATCTCTTCGAAGCGGGGAATGCGGTCCTTCACGCCCAGCGAAGGCAGGGCCTCGATGAAGGCGTCGCAGGCCAGGCCCGGCAGCAGCGCGGTCTGGCGCTCGTAGAGGCGGTGGTAGGTGTCGTGGTCGGCCTCGGTGTACGAGGCCCAGTTCTGCGGGCAGGTGTAGTCGCCCCGCGCACGCGAGTAGTCGCCGCGCGGCGGGCGGTCGCTGGCGCCATAGACGACGGGTTCAACGGCCATCGCGTCTGCCCTCAGGCCTTGAGCACGCCACGGCGCACCTGGTCGAGCTCCATGGTCTCGAACAGGGCCTTGAAGTTGCCTTCGCCGAAGCCCTGGTTGCCCTTGCGCTGGATGAACTCGAAGAAGATCGGGCCGAGCTGGTTCTCGCTGAAGATCTGCAGCAGCAGTTCACCGGGTGTGCCGTCCACCAGGATGTTGCGCTGCTTCAGGGCCTCGAGGTTTTCGCCGTGGTTCGGGATGCGCTTGGGCAGCAGCTCGTAGTAGGTCTCGCTGGTGTTGAGCAGCTTCACGCCGCTGAGTTCGAGCGCGTCCACCGTGTCGTACAGGTTGGTCGAGCCCATGGCGATGTGCTGGATGCCCTCGCCGTGGTACCGGTCCAGGTACTCCTGGATCTGCCCCGATTTCTCGTTGCCCTCTTCGTTGATCGGGATGCGGATCTTGCCGCAAGGGCTGGTCATGGCCTTGCTCTTCACGCCGGTGGCCTGGCCCTCGATGTCGAAGTAGCGCACCTCTCGGAAGTTGAACAGGCGTTCGTAGAAGCCCGCCCACTCCTCCATGCGGCCGCGGTGCACGTTGTGCGTCAGGTGGTCGATGTAGGTCAGGCCGTGGCCGACGGGGTTGAGTTCGGCGCCGGGCAGGGGCTCGAAGTCCACATCGAAGAAACCGATGTTGCCGATGTCGCCCGTCTTGGCGCCGTTCTTGCCGCGCCACTTGTCGATGAAGTAGATGATCGAATCGCCGATGCCCTTGATGGCCGGGATGTTCAATTCGCCCGGCCCGGCCGATTGCGCATAGCCCCAGGCACCGAGTGAGATGGCTCGTTCGTAGGCCGCCTTGGCATCGGCCACGCGGAAGGCGATCGCGCACACGCTGGGACCATGCAGGCGCGCGAAGCGCTGCGCAAAGCTGTCGGGTTCGGCGTTGATGATGAAGTTGATCTCGCCCTGGCGGTACAGGGTGACGGCCTTGTGGCGGTGCTTTGCGATCGCTTTGAAACCCATGCGCTCGAACAGCGCGCCCATGGCCACGGGATCGGGCGCCGCGTATTCGATGAATTCGAAGCCGTCCGTGCCCATGGGGTTGTCCCATGGGGGGGCGGCGGTCTGGGCGGCGGCGGGCAAAGGCGTGTTCATGGCGGTCTCCGTTGTGTGTGGGCAGTGGGCCACTGTATCGGCGCAGGGTGTCACGATTCCGGCGTTTTGGGGCGCGCCACTCGTCTGAATTGCAGGAATCTTGCAAAATGACGCGCATGGAAGCACTCGATAAGCTTGATCGCCACATTCTGCGCAGCCTGCAGGCCGACGGCCGCGCCACCTACGACCAGATCGCGGAAGCGGTGGGCCTCTCGCCCAGCGCTGTGCTGCGCCGGGTGAAGCGGCTGGAGGAGGCGCACGTCATCGACCGCTATGTGGCCCTGGTGCGGCCCGAGGCGGTGGGGCTGGGGCTGACCGCCCATGTGAGCGTGCGGCTCGAGAAACATTCCGACAGCGCCAAGCGCAACCCCATGGACCTGTTCCGCGCCAGCGTGCTGTCGTGGCCCGAGGTGGTGGAATGCGCCGCGCTCACGGGCGACATGGACTTCCACCTGCGCCTGGTGGTGGCCGACATGGCCGCCTATTCGCGCTTCATCATGGATACCCTGCTCAAGCACCCCAGCGTGCAGGATTGCAAGACCAGTTTCGTGATGGACCGCGTGAAAAGCACCACGGCTTTGCCGTTGTGAGGGTGTTTTCGTCCCCGTCCGTCGGGTTCCCGCGGGTTTAGGGGTTTGCGTCCTTGTCGTTATAGGGATAACCCGTACATTCGTGCCCATGGTTGATCCCACCCGCTGGTTCAAGTCGACGCCGCTGCAGGCGCAGGCCGAGGTGCGCGCTTCGTCGTCCACCGGCGGCACGCCCGAGCGCGGGGACAAATCGAACCCGGTGATGGTGCCGATCCGGTCGATCGGTCCCGGGCAGATCGACCGCATCGAGGCGCACCTCCTGGAACTGGATACGAACGACCGCTACCTGCGCTTCGGGTATGCCGCCAACGACGAGCAGATCCGCCGCTACGTGGCGCAGCTCAATTTCGATCGCGACGAGCTCTTCGGCATCTTCAACCGCCGGCTCGAGCTCATCGCCATGGCCCACCTCGCGTTCTCGCTCGACCCCCAGTACACCAGCTGCGCCGAGTTCGGCGTGTCGGTGGTCAAACATGCGCGTGGCCGGGGTTACGGCGGCCGCCTGTTCGAGCGCGCCGTCATGCACGCACGCAACGAGGGCGTGCAGATGCTGTTCATCCATGCGCTGTCGGAAAACACAGCGATGCTCAAGATCGCCCGCCGTGCTGGCGCGGTGATCGAGCGCGACGGCTCCGAGTCCGAGGCGCACCTGCGGTTGCCGCCGGCGGACTTCGACTCGCGCGTGACAGAAATGGTCAACGAGCAGGTGGCCATCACCGACTACCACCTCAAGGCCCAGGCCAAGCAGTTCTGGGGCTTTCTGTCGGTGCTGCAGGACATCCGCCAGGGCGTGCGCGAAGCACGCGAGCGCGTCCGGGGCTGAGCCCGTCCGGGGCCGCGGGGCCCGCGCGGCTTTGCGCGCCGACACCCGCATGGGGTATCCTTCCGCCCTGTTACAACCTCCCCCCATCCTTCAGTGGCCGACTCCCCTCCCAGTAGCGGGCCGCAGCGCAGCCTGCGGCATGCCGACAAACGTGGTTTTCTGCAAAAGCTTGCGGAATTCATCCATCCCGGACCGGATTCCAAGGACGAGCTGATCGAAACCCTCGCCGAGGCCGAGGACAACGACATCATCAACGCCGAGTCGCGCGTCATGCTCGAAGGCGTGATCCGCATCGCGGACATGACCGCCGGGGATGTGATGGTGGCCACCCCGCGCATGGATGTGCTGGACATCGATGCGCCCTTCGACGAACTGCTGCACCTGGTCATCGACACCGCGCACTCGCGCTTTCCGGTGTTCGAGGGTGAGCGCGAGAACATCATCGGCATCCTGCTGGCCAAGGACCTGCTCAAGCTGCAGCGCGCGCCCGCGCTCAACATCCGCGCGCTGTTGCGCCCGGCCACCTTCGTGCCCGAAAGCAAGGGCCTCAACGACCTGCTGCGCGAGTTCCGCGGCAACCGCAACCACCTGGCGATCGTGATCGACGAGTTTGGCCGCGTGGCCGGCCTGATCACCATCGAGGACGTGCTCGAGGAAATCGTCGGCGAGATCGAAGACGAATTCGACGTGGCCGAGGACGATGGCGACATCTTCGCCCTGGCCGACGGCACCTGGCGCGTGAGCGGCGACACGCCGATCGAGCGCATCAACGAATCCTTCGGGTTGAAACTGTCCGAAGAAGACTTCGACACCATCGGCGGCATGATCGCCCACGCCATGGGCCACGTGCCCAAGCGGGGCGAAGTCCATGCGCTCGACGGCCTGCGCTTCACCGTGCTGCACACCAAGGGCGGCGCCGTGAAGTGGTTCAAGGTCATGCCCGTGCCGGGCGAGGCCTGAGCCCGCCCAACCCCATGCGAAGCCTTTTCGGGTCACTCCACACGCCGTCGAGTTTCAACCCGATGAGCCGCCGCCCGCCCGGGCGCAACGCGCGCGGCAGCGGTTTCGCCTGGTTCCTCGTGTGCCTGCTGGGCGGTGCCTTGCAGGCGACCTCCATCGCCTGGCCTTTCGCGGGCTGGAGCCTGCCGGGCGCCGTGCAGGGCCAGCCCAATGGCTGGTGGCAGATCGCCTCGCTGGCGCTGCTGGTGCTGGCGCTGCAGTACGCCACCCGGGTGGGGCAGGCGGTGTGGCGCGGCTGGGTGTTTTCCACTGTCTGGCTGGCGGGCACCTTCTGGTGGCTGTTCATTTCCCTGCACACCTACGGCGGCCTGCCCGCCTGGCTGGCGGTGCTGGCCGTGCTCGCGCTGGCGGGGCTGCTGTCGATCTATTACGCGGTGGTGGTGGGTTTCCTCTGCGCCTGGGCGCCGGTGTCGCGCACCGCTCAAGGGCTGATGTTCGCCTCGCTCTGGACGCTGGCCGAACTGGCGCGCGGCCACTGGTTCACCGGTTTCCCCTGGGGCGCGGGGGGCTACGCGCACGTTGACCTGATGGCCCCTTGGGCGCCGCTGGTGGGGGTCTATGGCATGGGCTTCCTGGCGGCCGTGTTGGCCTATTCGTTGGCCTCCATCGTCTCCGGCCTCTGGCGGCGCTTCAGCGTCTGGATGCAGTCGCCCGTCAGCCGGCCGGTGGGCCGCACGGCGGGTGGCATGGTGGCGCCGGCGCCCCGGGTGCAGGCCCGCCTGGTGCCGGGCCTGGCCGATGGCTGGCCCGGTGTGCTGCGGTCGCTGGCCCTGTTCCTGGTGGTGGGGGTGCTGCTGGTGAGCCTGATCGGCGGCGGCACGGTGTGGCGCGGCCTGGGTCACCGGGACACCGCCGCGACGGGTGAGTTGCGGGTGTGGCTGCTGCAGGGCAACATCGCCCAGGATCAGAAATTCGAGCCCGGTACGGGCGTGGCCCAGGCGCTGAACTGGTACCCCCAACAGATCACCGAGGCCGTGCAGGCCGCGCGCAGTTCCGCGACCGGCCCGCAGCTGGTGGTCGCGCCGGAAACCGCCATTCCCCTGCTGCCCGGCCAACTGGGCCCCGACTTCTGGCAGCCGCTGCTGGGACACCTGGCCGAGCAACCGGCTGGCACCGGCGTCGGCGCGCTGGTGGGCTTGCCGCTGGGCAGCATGGAGCGGGGCTACACAAACTCGGTCTGGGGGATCCACTCGGGCTCGGCCCATCGACTGCAGGCTCAGCCCCGGCTGGACACGCCGGACAACGGCCTGTACCGCTACGACAAGCACCACCTGGTGCCCTTCGGCGAGTTCATTCCGCCGCTGTTCCGCTGGTTCACCGACCTCATGAACATCCCGCTCGGGGACTTCAACCGGGGCGCCCTGGCGCAGCCGGCCTGGGCGGTGTCGGGGCAGCGCGTGGCGCCCAACATCTGCTATGAAGACCTGTTCGGCGAAGAGCTCGCGGCCTCGTTCCGCGATCCCACGGCCGCGCCCACCGTGCTGGTCAACCTGAGCAACATCGCCTGGTTCGGCGACAGCATCGCGATCGACCAGCACCTGCAGATCTCGCGCCTGCGCGCGATCGAGTTGGGCCGGCCCATGCTGCGGGCCACCAACACCGGCGCCACGGCCGTCATCGACCACCAGGGCCAGGTCACGCACGAGCTGCAGCGGCTCACGCGCGGCCGTCTGGAGGCCTCGGTGCAGGGCCGCAGCGGCCTCACGCCGTACGCACAGTGGACCGCGCGCTGGGGCCTGGTGCCCCTGTGGGTGGTCTGCGCCGTGCTGGCGCTGCTGATTGCCTCCACCCGCAACCTGGGCCGCCGGGGCGGGCGCACCCGCCGCCGCTGAGCGCGCCCGTAAAATCGGGCACTTGGGGCATTCCTGGCGCGATGCCGCGCCACGCCCCCACCCATACCATCCCTCGGCCGGGCTTCGTTCCCGGCTTCTTTCGCATGTTGACCTTCCAGCACATCATTCTGAAACTGCAGTCCTATTGGGACGCCCAGGGCTGCGCGCTGCTGCAGCCCTACGACATGGAGGTGGGGGCCGGCACCAGCCACACCGCCACCTTCCTGCGCGCGCTCGGCCCTGAGCCCTGGAAGGCCGCCTACGTGCAGCCCAGCCGCCGCCCCAAGGACGGCCGCTACGGCGAGAACCCCAACCGCCTGCAGCACTACTACCAGTACCAGGTGGTGCTCAAGCCCGCGCCGAGCAACATCCTCGAGCTCTACCTCGGCAGCCTGGAGGCCCTGGGCTTCGACCTGAAGAAAAACGACATCCGCTTCGTCGAGGACGACTGGGAGAACCCCACACTCGGCGCCTGGGGCCTGGGCTGGGAGGTCTGGCTCAACGGCATGGAAGTGACGCAGTTCACCTACTTCCAGCAAGTGGGGGGCATCGACTGCAAGCCCATCACCGGCGAGATCACCTACGGCCTGGAGCGCCTGGCCATGTACCTGCAGGGCGTGGACAACGTCTACAACCTCAAATGGACGGACACGCTGAGCTACGGCGACGTCTACCTGCAGAACGAGAAGGAACAGTCGGCCTACAACTTCGAACACAGCGACGCCGACTTCCTCTTCACCGCCTTCAACGCGCACGAGAAACAGGCCAAGCACCTGATGGAGCAACAGCTCGCGCTGCCCGCCTACGAACAGGTGCTGAAGTGCGCGCACAGCTTCAACCTGCTGGACGCGCGCGGCGCCATCAGCGTGACCGAGCGCGCTGCCTACATCGGCCGCATCCGCAACCTGGCGCGCGCCGTGGCGCAGAGCTACTACGACAGCCGCGAGCGCCTGGGCTTCCCCATGGCGCCGCGCGAGTGGGTGGAACAGATGGTGAAGAAGGCCGCGTGAGCGCCGGGTGAAAGAACAAGAATGACCGCACAGAACCTGCTCGTTGAGCTGTTTGTCGAAGAGCTGCCGCCCAAGGCGCTGAAGAAACTCGGCGATGCCTTCGCCAGCGTGCTGGGTGACCAGCTCAGGGCCCAGGGCCTGGCACCGGCCGATGCGGCCGTGACCCCCTTCGCCTCGCCGCGCCGCCTGGCCGCGCACGTCACCGGCGTGCTGGCGCGCGCGGCCGACAAGGCCGTGTCGCAGAAGCTCATGCCCGTGAGCGTGGGGCTGGACGCCAACGGCCAGCCCACGCCCGCCCTGCTCAAGCGCCTGGCCGCGCTCGGCGCCGACGCGTCGGCCGTGGCCGGCCTCAAGCGCGCGCCGGACGGCAAGGCCGAGGCCTTGTTCCACGACAGCATCGCGCCCGGGGCTGAACTGGCCGTCGGCCTGCAGAAGGCGCTGGATGAAGCCATTGCCAAGCTGCCGATCCCCAAGGTCATGAGCTACCAGCTCGAGACCGATTGCGAACTGCCCGGCTGGAGCAGCGTGAACTTCGTGCGCCCCGCGCACGGCCTGGTCGCGCTGCATGGCGGCAGCGTCGTGCCGGTGAAGGCGCTGGGGCTGACCGCGCGCCACACCACGCAGGGTCATCGCTTCGAGGCGCTGGTCTCGCCGGTGGTGCTGACGGACGCCGACAGCTACGCCGCCACGCTCGCCCAAGACGGCGCGGTGATCGCCTCGTTCGCCGAACGCAAGGCCGAGATCGCGCGCCAGCTCGCGGCGGCCGCCGCGAAGGTGGGCGGCGGTTGCCGGCCGATCGAGGACGACGCACTGTTGGACGAAGTGACCGCATTGGTCGAGCGGCCCAACGTGCTCATCTGTGAGTTCGAGACCCAGTTTCTCGACGTGCCGCAGGAATGCCTCATCCTCACGATGAAGGCCAACCAGAAGTATTTCCCCTTGCTCGATGCCCAGGGCAAGCTGACCCACCGTTTCCTGGTGGTCAGCAACATCAGCCCCGCGGACCCGAGCGCGGTGATCGGCGGCAACGAGCGCGTGGTGCGCCCGCGCCTGGCCGATGCCAAGTTCTTCTTCGACCAGGACCGCAAGAAGACGCTGGCCTCGCGCGTCGACGGCCTGGGCAAGGTGGTCTATCACAACAAGCTCGGCACGCAGGGCGAGCGCATGGAGCGCGTGCGCGCCATCGCGCGGGCCATCGGCCAGCAACTGGGGGGCGAGGTGCTCGCGCAACAGGCCGACACCGCCGCGCAGCTCGCCAAGACCGACCTGCTGACCGACATGGTGGGCGAGTTCCCCGAGCTGCAGGGCATCATGGGCGGCTACTACGCGCGCCACGATGGCCTGACCGAGGACATCGCCTTCGCGATCGAAGACCACTACCGTCCCCGCTTTGCCGGCGATGAGCTGCCGCGCAACACGACCGGTGTGGTGGTGGCGCTGGCCGACAAGCTGGAGACCCTGGTCGGCATGTTCGGCATCGGCAACCTGCCCACCGGCGACAAGGACCCGTTTGCGCTGCGCCGGCATGCGTTGGGCGTGGTGCGGATGCTGGTCGAGAAGAACCTTCCGATCGATCTGAGCGCCCTGTTGCAATCGGCCGTGCCCGCTTTCGGCGCGCTGATCACCGACCCCAGTGCGGCCTTGTCCGACTTCATCTACGACCGCCTCGCCGGTGGCCTGCGCGAGCAGGGCTACAGCGCCCAGGAGGTCGATGCCGTGCTGGCCCTGCGCCCGTCGCGCCTGGGCGAGGTGGCCCTGCGCCTGCAGGCCGTGCGCGCGTTCGCCGCGTTGCCCGAAGCGCCCGCGCTTGCCGCTGCCAACAAGCGCATCGCCAACATCCTCAAGAAGGCCGAAGGCGAGGGTGCGGCGGTGCAGGAAGCGTTGCTGGTCGAGGCCGCCGAAAAGGGGCTGTCCGCCGCCATGCAGGCCACCGTGCCCGCCGCCAACGCGAAGTTCGACGCCGAGGACTACACCGGCTCGTTGCAGGCGCTCGCCGCGCTGCGCGCGCCGGTCGATGCCTTCTTCGACGGCGTGATGGTCAACGCCGACGACCCCGCGCTCAAGGCCAACCGCCTCGGCCTGCTGCGCGAGTTGCACCACGCCATGAACCGCGTGGCCGACCTGTCCCGTCTGGCGACCTGACACCACCATGAAGCTGCTCATCCTCGACCGCGACGGCACGCTCAACCGCAGCCGGGACGACTACGTCGCCTCGCCGGACGAGTGGGAGCCATTGCCGGGTGCGCTCGAGGCGGTGGCGCGGCTCAACCAGGGTGGCTGGCGCATCGTGCTGGCCACCAACCAGTCCGGCATCGGTCGGGGCCTGTTCGACATGGCTTCGCTCAACGCCATCCACGCCAAGATGCACCGCCAGCTCGCCGCGGCCGGGGCGCGCGTGGAGGCGGTGTTCATGTGCCCGCACGCGCCCGAAGACGCGTGTGCCTGCCGCAAGCCCGCGCCCGGCCTGTTCCTGCAGATCGGCGCGCGGTTCGGCATGCCGCTGCCCACGGTGCATGCGGCCGGCAACGCGATGCGCCACGTGCGCGCGGCCGCCGCAGCGGGCTGCCGCACCCATTTGCTGATGACGGGCAAGTCCGAACACCTGCGGGGCCGCCTGGGCTCGGGGGCGGCCGTGGACCTCGTGGCGCTCGCGCCCGACCTGCCGCCCGGCACGCACCCCCACGACGACCTCGGCGCCTTCGCCGACTGGCTGCTCGCGCAGCCCACCACCTGATCCTCGATTCCCCAACATGATCCTCATCCATCTGCTGCGCTCGGTCCTGCACACCCTGTTCATGGCCGTGACCGTGGTGCCCTGGGCGCTCGCGGTGCTGATCGCCGCGCCATTTCTCAACAGCACGCAGATCTACTGGATGTGCGCGGGCTGGCTCAAGCTCGCGGTGGCGAGCGGCCAGCTGATCCTGGGCATCCGCAACGAGGTGATCGGCTTCGAGAACCTGCCGGTGGGCAGCACCGCGCCGGCGGTGCTGCTGCTCAAGCACCAGTCCACGTGGGAAACCTTCTGCATGCCCGCGCTGATGCCGCACCCGCTGGCCTACGTGTTCAAGAAGGAACTGCTCTACGTGCCTTTCTTCGGCTGGGCCATGAGCCGCATGGACATGATCCACATCGACCGCAGCAAGCGCGCCCAGGCCTTCAACAGGGTGGTCGAACAAGGCCAACGCCTGCTCAATCAGGGCACCTGGGTCATCATGTTTCCCGAGGGCACGCGCATCCCGCGCGGCCAGAAGGGCCAGTACAAGAGCGGTGGCACGCGGCTGGCCGTGGCCACGGGCGCGCCCGTGATCCCGATCGCGGTCACCTCGGCCAAGTGCTGGCCGCGCAAGGCCTTCATCAAGCGGCCGGGCACGGTGGAGTTCTCCATCGGCAAGCCCATCCCCAGCGAGGGCCGTGAGCCCGACGAGCTGATGCGCGAGGTCGAGGCCTGGATCGAAGCGGAAATGCGCCGCCTCGATCCCGAGGCCTACCGCACTGCCTGAGCACCGCCATGCAGCGCTTCGTGCAACTGGCGCTCGACTTCCTTGGCGCCCCCGCGCCCGAGCTCCAGCGGCCCGCATCGCCGCCACCGCCGCCCGCGGTGGCCGCACCCCCGGCCCTGCCCATGACCCAGGTGTTCCAACCGGCGGCCTGGCACCACCCGCGCGCCAACCGCATGCTGCGGCTGGGCGCCTGCGAGGTGGCCTACGAATTCAAGCGCGGCAAACGCCGCACCATCGGCCTGTCGGTCAGCACCGACGGCTTGAGCGTGAGCGCGCCGCGCTGGACGCCGGTGGGCGAGGTCGAGGCGTTGCTGCACGACAAGTCGGCCTGGGTGCTGGAGAAGCTGCAGAGCGCCCGCCAGCGCGCCGGCGAAATGGAGCAGGCGCGCATCCGCTGGGCCGATGGGGTCGAGTTCGACTACCTCGGTGAGCGCATGCGCCTGGTGCTCGACCCCACGCACACCTTCACGCAGGTGGGCGGGGTGTTCGAGCCGGCGGTGGCGCCGGGTGGCCTGGCGACGCTGCGCATGGGGCTGGCCCGCAATGCCCAGGAAACGCAGATCCGCGACGCCGCACAGGCCTGGCTGATGAAGCGGGCCAAGGCCCTGTTCATCGAGCGCCTGGACCACTTCGCGCCACAACTGGGCGTGCGCTACAGCAAGCTGCGCCTGTCCAGCGCCGGCACGCGCTGGGGCAGCGCGAGCGCCGACGGGTCGATCCGCCTGAACTGGCGCCTGATCCACCTCAAGCTGGACATGATCGATTACGTCGTGGTGCACGAGCTCAGCCATCTGCACCACATGGACCACAGCCCGCAGTTCTGGGATGTGGTCGCGCGGGTCCTGCCCGACCACGCCCAGCGCCGCCGCGCGCTGCGCGAGGCGGCCGTGCCGCTGGACGAATGACACCCCGGCGTGCGGGTCTCGCCGCAGAGCGATTCCGTTAAGATCGCCGCCTGACGTTGACGTAAACGTCAAATAACAGGGCACCCCCCATGGCGACGAACCCGACTTACACCATCAGCGACCTGGCCCGCGAGTTCGACCTGACCACGCGCGCCATCCGCTTCTATGAGGACATGGGCCTGCTGCAACCGCAGCGCGAAGGCCCGGGGGGCCGCAACCGGGTCTACACCTCGCGCGACCGCACGCGCCTCAAGCTCACCTTGCGCGCCAAGCGCCTGGGGCTGTCGCTGACCGAGGCCAAGGACATCATCGACATGTACGACAGCCCGCGCGACACCGGACCGCAGCTGCGCAAGTTCCTCACCGTGCTGGCCGACCACCGCCACCAGCTGGAGGAGCAGATGGCCGATCTGCTGGCCAACCTCGACGAGGTGAAGACGCACGAGAAGGAAGCCCGCGCCCTGCTGGGCAAGATCGAAAAAAGCCCCAAGGCCTGACGGCCGGGGTAAGCTGCCGGCGTCCGTGGCCATGGGGCCGCGTCCTCGAAGAAAAGTGAAAGGCCGTTGCCATGTCCCTGATCGCCAGCATCGTCGTTGCGCTCGTCGCGCTGCTGCACTTCTACTTTCTCGTGCTCGAGATGTTCCTGTGGGACAAGCCGGCCGGCATGCGCGCCTTCGGCCAGACGCCCCAGTCGGCTGCGGCCACCAAGGTGCTCGCGGCCAACCAGGGGCTGTACAACGGCTTTCTGGCCGCCGGCCTGCTCTGGGGCCTGTGGCTGGGCCCCGAGGGCTTTGGCGTGAAAGTGTTCTTCCTGCTTTGCGTGTTGATCGCCGGCCTCTACGGCGCGGTCACGGCGAGCCGCAAGATCCTGTTCGTGCAGGCGCTGCCTGCCGCGCTGGGGCTCGTGCTGGTCTGGCTGAGCCGCACGGCCTGATCTAGGCCGCGGTGGCGCCCGCCGTGTACAGGCGCACGAATTCCCCGCTCGGGGGGATCGGTTTGATCACATCGATCAGCACGCCGTCGGGCCCTTGCACGATGAAGTGGCGCTGGCCAAAGGCTTCGTCCCGCAAGCCGAGCAGCACGGTCAGGCCCTGGGCGATCGCGCGCTCGTATTCCGCGTCCACGTCGGCCACCTCGAAGTTGATCAGCACCCCCGAGGCCCGGCCGCCCCGCGCGCTGGCCGGGATCGTGGTGTGCGTGCCATCAAGGATGGCGAGGTTGACCGTCGGGTCTTCGCTGGATTGCAGGTGCACATACCAGCCGCAGTCGAACAGGCTGGTGAGGCGGAAGTGGGTTTCGTAGAAGCGGGCCGTCTCGGCCACGCGGTCGGTCATGAGGACGGGATAGTACGAGGTGGATTTCATGGCGGATCTCCTGTAAAAAACATACAATATGCATGTAACTTCAATATAACATACAGTCTGAATGTATGCAAAATACCCTTCCACCCCAACGCCGTTCCCAAGGTGAGCGCACCGACGCCACCCGCGCCGCGCTGGTGAGCGCGGCGCGGGCGCTGTTCGAGGCCCGGGGCTTCGCCGCCACGGGCACGCCCGAGATCGTCGCGGCCGCGAACGTGACCCGGGGCGCGCTGTACCACCATTTCACGGACAAGACCGAGCTGTTCCATGCCGTGGCCCGTCAGGTGGCGCAGGAGGTGGCGGACGAGATCGCGCAGCGTTCGCGGCACCAGCCGAAGCCGGTGGACGCGCTGCTGGCGGGCGCCCAGGCCTATTTCGCCGCCATGGCCGAGGCCGGCCGCGCCCGCCTCTTGCTGCTCGAAGCCCCGGCCGTGCTGACGGCCGAGCAGGTGCTCGGTTTGAGCGACCTCGCGGGTTTCCAGGCCTTGCAGGAGGGTTTGCAGAACGCGCTGAAAGACAGCCCCGAGGCCGTGCTGCCCCTGCGCGAGCTCAGCGTGCTGCTATCGGCGGCGTTCGACCGCGCGGCACTGGCGATCGCCCGGGGCGAATCGGCCGAGCCCTATGAGCAGGCGGTTCGTCTGCTGCTGTCACGCCTCGTCCCGGTCTGAGGCTTCTTCGAGCCAGACCACACGGCCCTGGCCGGCGTCGTTGAGGCGCGTCACCAGGGCTTCGGCTTGCGGTTCGGGCACTTGCAGCGACACCGTCACGCCGTCGCCATGCAGCGCTTCGACCAGGCGCGCGCCGTGGCCGTCGAGCTCGCGGCGCAGCCAGCCTTCCAGCGCGTAGGGCAGCACGCAGCGCAGTGCGCGCCAGCGCACCACCGGCACCTTGTCGGCCTGCAGCAGCGCCTGGGCCACGCTGTCGGTGTAGGCGCGCACCAGGCCGCCCGCGCCCAGCGGCGTGCCGCCGTAGTAGCGCACCACGGTCGCGAGCACGCCCTCCAGGTCCTGGTGGCGCAGCACCTCCAGCATGGGCCGCCCGGCGGTGCCGCCGGGTTCGCCGTCGTCGTTGGCGGCGGAGTGGCCACCGGCCATGAGCGCCCAGCACACGTGGGTGGCGCCCGGGTGTGCGGCGCGCAAGGCCGCGACCCGCCGCAGCGCCGAGGCGCGGTCCGCCATCGGCTCCACGCAACCGACGAAGCGGCTTTTCTTGATCAGGCTTTCGCTGTGAACCGGGGCGGACAGGGTGTAGGGCATGGGGCGTCGAGCATAGCCCTGTGGCCGACGCGGCTCGGCGCCGTTGAAATTGACGTTTACGTAAACGTCAACGTAGAATCGCGGTTCACTGCCTGTTGCGAGACACCTCTTGACCTCTCCCACCTTCGAGCCGCGCCACGCCGGTTTTGACCAGCGCACGCGCGAGAGCTTTGCGCGCCAGGCCGCCATGCGCACCCTGGGCGCCACGCTGGCCTCGGTGGTTCCCGGCCGGGTCGAGATCACCTTGCCCTGGGCCGAGCCGCTGACCCAGCAGCACGGGTTTCTGCACGCGGGCATCGTGGCGACCGCGCTCGACTCCGCGTGCGGCTACGCCGGCTTCACGCTGATGGCGTTGGAGGCCGCGGTGCTCACCATCGAATTCAAGATCAACCTGCTGGCGCCCGCGCAAGGCGAGAGCTTTCGCATGGTCGGCACGGTGATCAAGCCCGGGCGCACCGTCACGGTGTGCGAAGGCCACGCCTATGCCATCGACGGCGGGCGCGAGAAGCTGATCGCCACCATGGGCTGCACCCTCATGGCGGTGGTCGGCCGCGACAATATCCAGGGCTGAGCCCTTTTCCCAAACACCCACGGAGACCCGCATGACCAACCTGCCCGGCCTGAACTTCCAGCTTGGAGAAGACATCGACGCGCTGCGCGACGCGGTGCGCGATTTCGCGCAGGCCGAG
>NZ_JBYTAE010000031.1:0-56224 GCF_058787875.1 Hydrogenophaga sp. FW305-3-2-15-A-LB1
CGCCCGAAGAGATTCCCGCCGACCTGCAGACCTACCTGGACGAACAGGAGCGCCAAGTGCTGCTCAAGGCGCTGCGCGAATGCGACTTCAACCGCACCGCGGCCGCGGCCCGCCTGGGCCTGAACCTGCGCCAGATGCGCTACCGCATCCAGCGGCTGGGCATCGCCATGCCGTCGGACGATGACGACACCACCACGGCCTGATTCCGCCGAGCGCGATGATCCCTGGCAGGGCGGCTGGCTGCGCACGGCGCGCCACAACCCTTCGCCCAACTTCGGCCCGCGTCCCGACGGTGCACAGATCGACCTGATCGTCATCCACTCCATCAGCCTGCCCCCGGGCGTGTACGGCGGCCCGGAGGTGGAACAGCTCTTCACCAACCAGCTGGACTGGAGCGCCCACCCCTACTTCGAGCAGATCCGGGGCATGGAGGTGTCGTCGCATTTCTTCGTGCGCCGCGACGGCGAAGTGGTGCAGTTTGTCGATGCCGATGCGCGCGCATGGCACGCGGGCGCATCGTGCTGGCGCGGGCGCGACAACTGCAACGACGATTCCATCGGCATCGAACTCGAGGGGCTGGAGGGCGAACGTTTCGAGGCCGCGCAGTACACCGCCCTGGCGCGGCTGTGCACCCGACTGGTGCAACGTTATCCGGTGCGCCATGTGGCGGGCCATGAGCACATCGCGCCGGGACGCAAGCAGGACCCCGGACCGGGTTTCGACTGGTCGCGCCTGCGCGCCGACCTTCACTGGCCCGAAGCGTGTTTCCCACAAGACACACTCGGTCACAGCGTCGCTGGCGACTGAGCCAGGACCACGCCAAAAACGCCCCGTTCTCACCGGCCGTGCAACGGCGCGGCCAGCCAAGACAAATCGCGCCAAAGCCCCCGCCGGCATTGGTGTTGCCCACCGGGATTCAAGCAAACCGCCCAATCGCCAGCGATCATTCGCACAGGGCGCGAGGATGTGAACCAGCATTTTTTGTCTGACGAAAAATGCGCCGCGTCTAACGACCGCTTTTTCTCGTAAACACTACCCGTAGTGGCTTGAACGGGACATGCACACCAGATATAGTGTTGCCTTGTGAGTCCCGAACCCTACCCCGCCCAGTATGGCCGTCGCCTGAACAATGCCCTTCAGACGACCGCGTCCACCCCCTGCGGCCTGCGTTGATACCGGCACCCAAGCCACCAACCTGCCATCGGACACCGCGCCCCCGATGCAGTTCACCCAACAACAAATGAAAGAGGAACCCATGCTGACCGCTTCTCCCATCACCACCCCGTCCCCCGCCTCGCTGAAGCCCACCGCCGGTACCCCGGCCGCGGCTTCGCTGGCCGCGAGCAGCTCGGTTTTCGCCAACTACCAGATCATCCGCCGCAACGGCGCCGTCGTGCCGTTCGAGCCCAGCAAGATCGCCGTCGCCATGATGAAGGCCTTCCTGGCGGTGCACGGCACCCAGGGCGCCGCATCGGCCAGCGTGCGCGAGACGGTGGACGAGCTGACGCAGAACGTGGCCCGCGCCCTGATGCGCTCGCGCCCGGGTGGCGGCACCTTCCACATTGAAGACGTGCAGGACCAGGTCGAACTCGGCCTGATGCGCAGTGGCCACCACGAAGTCGCCCGCGCCTACGTGCTCTACCGCGAACGCCGCACGCAGGAGCGCGCGCACCTGGCCGAAGTGGCGCACCCGGCCGAGCCCGTGCTGCACGTGCTCGACGGCGGCGAGCGCGTGCCGCTGGACCTGCAGCGCCTGCAAGGCCTGATCGCCGCCGCCTGCAGCGGCCTGGGCAAGGACGTCAAGGCCGACCCCATCGTCGCCGAGACCAAGCGCAACCTGTACGACGGCGTGCCCATGGAAGAGGTCTACAAGGCCTCCATCCTGGCCGCGCGCACGCTGATCGAAAAAGATCCCGACTACACCTACGCCACCGCCCGCCTGCTGCTGCACACCATCGTCAAGGAAGTGATGGGCGAGGAAGTGCCCGCCGCCGAAATGGGCGCGCGCTACGCCGAGAACTTCCCGCTCTTCATCAAGAAGGGCGTGGACAACGACCTGCTCGACGAAAAACTGCTGCAGTTCGACCTGGCCCGCCTGGGCGCCGCGCTCAAGCCCGAGCGCGACCTGCAGTTCGACTACCTCGGCCTGCAGACGCTGTACGACCGCTACTTCCTGCACGTGCGCAAGACGCGCATCGAGCTGCCGCAGTCCTTCTTCATGCGCGTGGCCATGGGCCTGTCGCTCAACGAGATCGACCGCGAAGCCCGCGCCATCGAGTTCTACGAGGTGCTGTCCTCGTTCGACTTCATGTCGTCCACGCCCACGCTGTTCAACAGCGGCACGCTGCGCTCGCAGCTCTCCAGCTGCTACCTGACCACCGTGCCCGACGACCTCGACGGCATCTACGAGTCGATCAAGGAAAACGCGCTGCTCTCCAAATTCGCCGGCGGCCTGGGCAACGACTGGACGCGCGTGCGCGCCCTGGGTTCCCACATCAAGGGCACCAACGGCGAATCGCAAGGCGTCGTGCCCTTCCTCAAAGTGGTGAACGACACCGCCGTGGCCGTCAACCAGGGCGGCAAGCGCAAGGGCGCGGTCTGCACCTACCTGGAAACCTGGCACCTGGACATCGAGGAATTCCTCGAACTGCGCAAGAACACCGGCGACGACCGCCGCCGCACGCACGACATGAACACGGCGAACTGGATTCCCGACCTGTTCATGAAGCGCGTGATGGAAAAGGGCGAATGGAGCCTGTTCTCGCCCAACAGCGTGCCCGACCTGCACGACCTGTTCGGCGCCGACTTCGAAAAAGCCTACCTGGCCTATGAAGAGAAGGCCGCGCGCGGCGAAATCAAGCCGTACCGCAAAGTGCCCGCCAGCGACCTGTGGCGCAAGATGCTCTCGATGCTGTTCGAGACCGGCCACCCCTGGATCACCTTCAAGGACGCCTGCAACGTGCGCAGCCCGCAGCAGCACGCCGGCGTGGTCCACAGCTCCAACCTGTGCACCGAGATCACGCTCAACACCAGCGACACCGAAACCGCCGTGTGCAACCTCGGTTCGGTCAACCTGCTCAACCACGTCAAGCGCGGTGACGACGGCGCCAAGGTGCTGGACCACGCCAAGCTGCAGGCGACCATCAAGACCGCCATGCGCATGCTCGACAACGTGATCGACATCAACTACTACGCGGTGAAGAAGGCGCGCGACTCCAACATGCGCCACCGCCCGGTGGGCCTGGGCGTCATGGGCTTCCAGGATGCGCTGTACGAACTGCGCATTCCCTACGCCTCCAACGAAGCGGTGGACTTCGCCGACCGCTCGATGGAAGCCGTCTGCTACTACGCCTACTGGGCCTCGACCGAACTCGCCCGCGAGCGCGGCCGCTACGCCAGCTACCGCGGTTCGCTGTGGGACAAGGGCATCCTGCCGCCCGACACCCTGGACCTGCTGGCGCGCGAGCGCGGCGGCTACGTGGACGTGGACCGCTCCAGCAGCCTGGACTGGGACGCCCTGCGCCAGAAGATCGCGGCCGACGGCATGCGCAACTCCAACTGCGTGGCCATCGCGCCGACCGCGACCATCTCCAACATCATCGGCGTGGACGCCTCCATCGAGCCTTGCTTCGGCAACCTCTCGGTCAAGTCCAACCTGTCCGGCGAGTTCACCGTCATCAACAGCTACCTGGTGAAAGACCTCAAGCGCCTGGGCCTGTGGGACGACGTGATGGTCATGGACCTCAAGCACTTCGATGGCTCGCTGCGCCCGATCGACCGCGTGCCGCAGGACGTGAAGGCGCTGTATGCCACCGCCTTCGAAGTCGAACCGCTGTGGCTGGTGGAAGCCGCCGCCCGCCGCCAGAAGTGGATCGACCAGGCGCAGAGCCTGAACATCTACATGGCCGGCGCCTCGGGCAAGAAGCTCGACGACACCTACAAGCTCGCCTGGCTGCGCGGTCTCAAGACCACCTACTACCTGCGCACGACCTCGGCCACGCAGATCGAAAAATCCACCGGCCGCACCGGTCAGCTCAACGCCGTTTCCGTCGGCAACACCAGCGCCGCCGCGGCCTCCGCTCCGGCTGCGGCACCCGCGGACATCACCGACGTGGAGTCCGCCACCGACATCAAGTTCTGCGCCATCGACGACCCGGGTTGCGAAGCGTGCCAGTGATTTCGGCCGTCATGCGTGCACGTGTTGCGGTGTCCCTCGAATGCAATTCGATGCAACACCGCAACACAAAATGTGCGCATCTCGCCTGATCACTTTGCATTTCATGCACACACTTTCATAATCCGAACATTGGAAACCTCTATGTTGACCTGGGACGATCACACCACGCCCTCTTCGAAGCCAGCGAACAGCCCACTGCCCACCGGCACGTCGGGTCTGCAAGCCTCACTGTCCTCACCGTCCGGTGAGCGCGCGCCTCTCCCCTCCGCTTCGATCAACACCACCGCCGCGCCGGCCGCTCCTGCGCGCCGCGTCAACGCGGCCGACAAGCGCATCATCAACGGCCAGACCGACGTCAACCAGCTGGTGCCGTTCAAATACAAATGGGCCTGGGAAAAGTACCTCGCCACCTGCGCCAACCACTGGATGCCGCAGGAAGTGAACATGAGCCGCGACATCGCGCTCTGGAAAGACCCCAACGGCCTGACCGAAGACGAGCGCCGCATCGTCAAGCGCAACCTCGGCTTCTTCGTCACCGCCGATTCGCTGGCCGCCAACAACATCGTGCTGGGCACCTACCGCCACATCACCGCGCCCGAGTGCCGCCAGTTCCTGCTGCGCCAGGCGTTCGAGGAAGCGATCCACACGCACGCCTACCAGTACATCGTGGAGTCGCTCGGCCTGGACGAGTCCGAGATCTTCAACGCCTACAACGAAGTCCAGTCGATCCGTGACAAGGACCAGTTCCTGATCCCCTTCATCGAGGCGATCATGGACCCGAACTTCCACACCGGCACGCCCGAGACCGACCAGCGCCTGCTCAAGAGCCTGATCGTGTTCGCCTGCCTGATGGAAGGCCTGTTCTTCTACGTCGGCTTCACCCAGATCCTGGCCCTGGGCCGCCAGAACAAGATGACCGGTGCCGCCGAGCAGTACCAGTACATCCTGCGCGACGAGTCCATGCACTGCAACTTCGGCATCGATCTGATCAACGCGATCAAGATGGAGAACCCGATGCTGTGGACCAGCGAGTTCAAGGAAGAGATCAAGGAGCTGTTCCTCAAGGCTGTCGAGCTCGAGTACCGCTACGCCGAGGACACCATGCCGCGCGGCGTGCTCGGCATGAACGCCTCGATGTTCAAGGGCTATCTGCGCTACATTGCCAACCGCCGCGCCACGCAGATCGGCCTGGAGCCCCTGTTCCCGAACGAAGAGAACCCGTTCCCCTGGATGAGCGAGATGATCGACCTCAAGAAGGAACGCAATTTCTTCGAAACGCGCGTGATCGAATACCAAACCGGCGGGGCATTGTCCTGGGATTGATGCCCACGCAGCCGGAGCCGCATTGCCCATACCGACCAACAACATGATTTCCGCTCAATCAAAACCCTGTCACCGTCGCGCAGACGCCGGGCGCAGGGTTTTGTCACAGGATTCAAAACCTTGGGGCCAGCCGTGGATGCATCCACACGGCTCCAGGGCGTTGAATCACTTCACCGGCAACAAGGCTGGCTGAAGTGCTCTTTGCAACTTGATCAAGGAGAAAACAATGGCAACTGCAAAAAAAGCCCCGGCCAAGAAGGCCGCACCGGCTAAGAAGGCTCCGGCCAAGAAACCCGCTGCGAAGAAGGCAGCACCGGCGAAGAAGGCTCCGGCCAAGAAGGTCGCGGCCAAGAAGCCCGCCGTGAAGAAGGTTGCGGCCAAGAAGGCAGCACCGGCGAAGAAGGTTGCTGCGAAGAAGGCAGCACCGGCGAAGAAGGCCGCGGCCAAGAAGGTCGTCGCCAAGAAGGCTCCGGCGAAGAAAGCCGCTGCCAAGAAAGCGCCGGCGAAGAAGGTTGTCGCCAAGAAAGCTGCTCCCAAAAAGGTTGCAGCCAAGAAAGCGCCGGCCAAAAAAGCCGCTGTGAAAAAGGCCCCTGCAAAGAAGGCCCCTGCGAAGAAGGCAGCCCCAGCAAAAAAAGCTGAGCCGGCCAAGAAGCCGGCGGCCCCTGCTGCTCCTGCGGCGCAGACGAAGCTCAACCCTCAGGCTGCGTGGCCGTTCCCCACGTCCAGCAAGCCCTGAGATTCTCGTTGAGATGACCTGCAAGCCCGGCGCGAAAGCGCCGGGCTTTTTTCATGCCCGTTGTCCGGGCTCAGAGCGTGTAGTTCTGACCGCCCCGGCTGGCGATCTTCACCGCGCCCATGCGGTTGCCCAACTCGGCACAGCGCTGCAGCGGCCACCCCTGTTCCAGACCATGCAGCAGGGCCGCGCGGAACGCATCGCCACACCCCGTGGGGTCCACCACCGTGGCCGCCGGGAGGCCCGCCACCCGCACCTTGGCCGCGCCACCATCCCAGACGTCACAGCCTTCCGCGCCCAGCGTCACGATGAGGCCGCGCACCTGCGCGGCGATGGCGTCGAGCGTGAGGCCGGTGCGGTCGCACAGCATCTGGGCTTCGTAGTCGTTGAGCGTGACCCAGCTGGCCAGCCCGATGAACTGCCGCAGCTCTTCGCCATTGAACATGGGCAGGCCCTGGCCGGGATCGAACACGAAGGGCACACCGGCCTCGTGCAGCTGGCGCGCGTGCGTGAGCATCGCATCGCGGCCATCGGGTGAAATGATGGCCACCTTGAGGTCGTCGCGCCGAGGCACCGGGTTGTCGTGCGCCGTCGACATCGCGCCGGGGTGGAAGGCGGTGATCTGGTTGTTGTCGCGGTCGGTCATGATCATGGCCTGCGCGGTGTAGCTCTCGGCGGAGGACGACACGTGGCGCGTGTCCACGCCCAGTTCGCGCAGGCGATCAAGGTACTCGCCGCCGTCGTTGCCGAGCATGGCCAGCGGCACCGCATCGGCACCGAGCTGGCGCAGGCCGTAGGCGATGTTGCCGGCACAGCCACCGTATTCCCGGCGCAGACCCGGCACCAGGAAGGACACATTGAGAATGTGCAGCTGGCTCGGAAGGATCTGCTCGGCGAAGCGGCCCTCGAAGGTCATGATGGTGTCGAAGGCGAGCGAGCCGCAAACCAGAATGGACATGAAAAATCTTCCAGATCAAGGGTAAAAAATCAGGGCGCGGTAACCCGCCATGGGCGTGGCGTCGCCCAGGGCGAGTGACAGTCGAAAACTCACGTTCACCGAGCCGTTCGCCGGCAACAGCGCTGGGGCATCGGGCCATTCCTCGGGCAGGAACACGCGGCGCGAAATCACCTGATCGCTGATGTCGGTCAGGCTCAGCTCCAGCGCGGGCACAGCCAGCGCCATGGAGGCCGTGTTCTTGAGCACGAGGTCAAAGGAATAGAAGTTGCCGAGCCGGCGCACCAGCGAAGTGCTGTCGATGACGATCGCGTCGATGCGGCGCACCGGCGCCACCACGCAGCCCACGGGTTCGCACGCCCGCTGCAGCCAGGGCTGCAGGCCGGGCCGCCAGGCGGCCAATCGATCGCGCTCCTGCAGGACCCATTGCCCGGCGAGCACGACCACCAACACCACGGCCAGCAGCGAGAGCACGGCGCGCATGCCACGGGATTGCCAGAAGGCCTGCCGCTGCGCCTGCCTCACGAAGCCGGGCACCAGCTCGGGCGAATCCGGCCTATCAGCGTCCAGGTTACCCACGTCCTGCGGTCCGGGGGCATCGGGCATGGCATCGACGGGGGGCACGACCGCCTCTTCGTCCGACTCCACCTGTTCCGTGGGATCGGCGGCAGCGCCATCGGCTTTCAAACGACCCAGTCCGGCGGCGAAGCGCTCCAGTTCGGCGTGGAAATCGGACTCCTGCTCATCGGGCCGGGCCTGAGCGGACGGGGCATCGATGATCGGTGGCGGCAAGGTCTCGACGGCACGCTCGTCCGCGACGGCCTCGGTGCCCCACATCGCATCGGCAGATTCCTCGACCGTTTCCACGGACCGCTGAGACTCGGCCTCCAGCTCTGCCTCCAGGTCGGCGTCGAACGCCGCGTGCGCGGATGCCGGCGCCGGTTCGGGTGCAGGCGCCGCCGCCACGAAATCGTCGGGCGTGCTTTCTTCGCCCGGAGGGATCCACGGCTGCAGGTACAGCGTGGCGTCGAACACATCGGCGCAATGGCCACAGCGCACCCAGCCCTCGGAGATCTTCAGTTGGTCGGCGACGACCCTGAACATCGTTCCGCACGAGGGGCAACGGGTGGTGAAACTCATGCGCCGATTATCGCGGGCGCGACAGGCAGCCTCAGGCCTTGACGGCGGTCATGAGGATCCAGCCATCCTCTTCGTCGCTGACCTGCAACGCCACCCACGGCGCATAGGCTTCGATCAGCTCATCGGCCTGGCGCGCCAGAATGCCCGCGAGCACCAGCCGGCCACCCGGGCGCACGTGCGAACACAGCAACGGTGCGAGCACCTTCAAGGGCGTGGCCAGGATGTTGGCCAGCACCAGATCGTGTTCGCCCCGCGCCAGATCGGGCAAGCCGGCCGACAGCACCGCGTGGTTGGCCTCGGCATTGAGTCGGGTGGACTCCACCGCCGCGGGGTCGATGTCCACCGCGATGATCTCGCGCGCACCGAACTTGGCCGCACCGATGGCCAGGATGCCCGAGCCACAACCGTAGTCCAGCACACGCGGCCCCACGGGGCCGTGTTGCGCGGTCCAGCGCAGGCACATGCGGGTCGTCGGGTGGGTGCCCGTGCCAAAGGCCAGACCGGGGTCGAGCCGGATGACCTGTTGCGCGGCGGCGGGCGGCTCGTGCCAGGTCGGCACGATCCAGAAGCTGGGCGTGATCTCGACCGGCTCGAATTGCGACTGCGTCAGCCGCACCCAATCCTGATCGGGCACTTGGCGCACGCCCTGCACCACACAGCCCGCAAAGAAGTCCTGCACCGCCAGCAACTGCGCGGCGTCGCGGGCCGCGGCGTCGGTGGGGAACAGCGCCACCACGCGCGAGCGCTGCCAGCCCTCCTTGGGCGGCGGCATGCCAGGCTCGCCAAACAGCGCCGATTCGGCGTCGGTCATCGCGTCGGCGTCTTCCACCGACACGCTGAGCGCGTCCAGCGCGACCAGGGCATCGCCCACGTCGTCCACCGCCGCCTCGGGCACCAGCAGCACCAGCTCAAAAAGAGACCCAGCCGGCGGCTGGGTCAGTTGGAAGGCTTCAGCGCTCACGTTGGGACAGCCACTCTTCCAGGTAGTGGATGTTGGTGCCGCCGGTCACGAAGTTCGCGTCCACCATCAGCTCGCGGTGCAGCGGGATGTTGGTGTTGATGCCTTCGATCACGGTCTCGGCCAGCGCCGTGCGCATGCGCGCCAGGGCCTGCTCCCGCGTGTCGCCGTGCACGATGATCTTGCCGATCATCGAGTCGTAGTTCGGCGGCACGAAGTAGTTGGTGTAGACGTGGGAGTCCACGCGAACACCCGGGCCACCCGGAGCGTGCCAGGTCGTGATGCGACCGGGCGACGGGGTGAACTTGTAGGCGTCTTCGGCGTTGATGCGGCACTCGATGGCATGCCCGCGCAACTCGATCTGGCGCTGCGTGAACGGCAGCTTCTCGCCCGCGGCCACCGCGATCTGGGTGCGCACGATGTCCACGCCCGAAATCCACTCGGTCACCGGGTGCTCCACCTGCACGCGGGTGTTCATTTCGATGAAGTAGAACTCACCGTTCTCGAACAGGAACTCGAAGGTGCCGGCGCCCCGGTAACCGATCTTCTTGCAGGCCGCGGCGCAACGCTCGCCGATCTTCTCGATCAGGCGGCGCGGGATGCCGGGTGCAGGCGCTTCCTCGATCACCTTCTGGTGGCGGCGCTGCATGGAACAGTCGCGTTCGCCCAGGTACACCGCGTTGCGGTGCTGGTCGGCCAGGATCTGGATCTCGATGTGGCGCGGGTTCTGGAGAAATTTCTCCATGTAGACCTCGGGATTGCCGAAGGCCGCACCGGCTTCCGCCTTGGTGGTCTGCACCGCGTGCAGCAGGGCCGCTTCGGTGTGCACCACGCGCATGCCGCGCCCACCGCCGCCACCGGCGGCCTTGATGATCACCGGGTAGCCCACCGCCTTGGCGGTGCGCTTGATCACGACGGGGTCGTCGGGCAGCGCGCCTTCGGAACCCGGCACGCAGGGCACGCCCGCGCGGATCATGGCCTGCTTGGCCGACACCTTGTCGCCCATCGTGCGGATGGACTCCGGCGTGGGGCCGATGAAGGTGAAGCCGCTCTTCTCGACGCGCTCGGCGAAATCGGCGTTTTCCGACAGGAAACCGTAGCCGGGGTGGATGGCTTCGGCGTCGGTCACTTCAGCGGCCGAGATGATGGCCGGCATGTTGAGGTAACTCTGGGCGCTCGGCGCCGGGCCGATGCAGACCGCCTCGTCGGCCAGACGCACGTACTTGGCGTCGCGGTCGGCCTCGGAATACACCATCACCGCCTTGATGCCCATTTCCCGGCAGGCGCGCTGAATGCGCAGCGCGATCTCCCCCCGGTTGGCAATCAGGATTTTTTTGAACATGGGCTCGGGGCCTTCTTCTTTATTCGATCACGTACATGGGCTGTCCGTACTCCACCGCCTGGCCGTTCTCCACCAGGATCTGGGTCACGGTGCCGGACTTGTCGGCCTCGATCTCGTTGAGGATCTTCATCGCTTCCACGATGCAGATCGTCTCGCCTTCCTTGATGGTGTCACCGATCTCGACGAAGGGCTTCGCACCCGGGCTCGACGCACGGTAGAAGGTGCCCACCATGGGCGACTTCACGGTGTGCCCGGCCGGCGCGGCAGGGGCGGCGGCCACCGGAGCGGCGGGCGTCACGTCGACGGCCGGCACCAGGGGTGGAGACACCGGTGCGGGGGCCATGCTGTAGGTCACAGGCGCGGCGGCCACGACAGGCGCGCTCTTGACGATGCGCACCTTGCCTTCGGCCTCGGTGATTTCCAGCTCGGACACGTTCGACTCGGACACGAGGTCGATCAGTGTCTTCAGTTTTCTCAAATCCATGATTTCTCCAACGAAGTTCGGTCAAGTTGATCTAAAAGCACTCAATTTCAACGAAATGAGAGCTGACCAACCCGCCGGGGTGCCGCAGTGTACACGAATGGACCGGCTTCCCAACCTCGCCCGCTGGAGGGTTTTCGACCCGGGGCGAGGGATGACTCAAAGAGTCATTTTTGTGAAAACGACGAATTTACCTCTTTTTCTCGTCGAGTTCGAGTGGGTTGACGAAAGGTCAACCCAACTCGGCCCACTGCGCCAGATCGGTCTCCGACACCTTGCCGAGCTTTCGGTGCAGCAGCGCCCCGTCGGCCCCGAACACCACGCTGAAGGGCAAGGCCCCGGTGGCGTTGCCCAGGCTGCGGCTGAGTTCCGTGCCCGCGAAGCCTGCCATGCCCACCGGGAAATTCAGCGGCAGCTTCTGCATGAAGCTGCGCACCGCGCTGGGCTGATCGACCGCCAGGCCCAGCACCTGCCAGCCCTTGGCGGCCTGCGCGGTGTGGAACTGGTTCAGCATGGGCAGCTCCTCCACGCACGGCGGGCACCAGGTGGCCCAGAAATTCACCAGCAAGGGTTTGCCACGGAAATCGCTCATGCGCACGGCTTCACCGTTCGGCCCGTCGAACGACCCGGCCCAGAACGCGGCCTCGGCCTCGCTCATCACCGGTTGGAGCTGAAGGCGCCGCGTGGCCAGCAAGGCGCCGGCACCGCCAGCGACCACCGCCACGCCGGCCATCCAGAGGGTTCTTCGTTGCAGGCTCATGCCGCCACCTCCCCGGCCAGCAGGCGGCGCAAGGCCGCCGCGTCACCGCGCGGCTTGCGCCCCTGGGCGTCGGGCTTGAGGGCGCCGCGCTGGTCGTCCAGGTCGTGCACCATCAGATGCACCAGCACCCACTGGCCCAGCGCCTCGCTTCGCACGCGCAGCGTCAACGCCTCCACGGATTCGCCGCGCCAGCCGTTGACCGTGCCCGGGTGGTATTCGACGCGGTGATCGAGCAGCGTCCACTCAGGCGCCTTGGGGTCTTCGCAGAACAGCTGAAGATAGATATCGCTGTGCCGGGTGGCCGTGCCGTGCCAGACGGCGCCGCCCAGGTGGGGGCGAAAGGCCTGCAGGCGGTCCATCCAGAGCAAGGCGAGTTCGCGCAACGCGCGCAACTCGACGGCCTGGGTTTCCGGGCAGAACACGGCGATGTCCTCGCGCACCGCGGCATCCAGCATCGCGTTGTCGGGCAGGGGCGTGCGCGCCGGCAAGCCCAGCTGCTTGACCGCGCGGCGCTTGGCCGCGGCATATTCCAGGCCCTCCTCGACCACCAGTCGGGCGGCCACGGCGGCGATCTCGTGGGAAGTGTCGTCTCGGCTGGCATCCATGGAGGGGGATTGTGCCCGCTGGCGGCGGCGCCCACGGCGCGCACGGTCCATACCCGCAAACCCGGTGGGTGCGCCCCCTAGAATCCCGGGATGCACATTCATATTCTGGGCATCTGCGGCACCTTCATGGGCGGTCTCGCTGCCCTGGCCCGCGAAGCCGGCCACCGCGTGACCGGCTGCGACGCCGGCGTCTATCCCCCCATGAGCGACCAGCTGCGCGCGCTGGGCATCGACCTCATCGAAGGCTTCGGCGCCGACCAGCTGGCCCTCCAGCCCGACGTGTTCGTGGTCGGCAACGTGGTCAGCCGTGCCCGCACGGCGGATGGCACACCCAAGTTCCCGCTGATGGAAGCCATCATGGACAGCGGCGCGGCCTACACCAGCGGGCCCCAGTGGCTGGCCGAACACGTGCTGCAGGGCCGCCATGTGCTGGCCGTCGCAGGCACGCACGGCAAGACCACCACCACCGGCATGCTGACCTGGATCCTGGAGGCCAACGGCCTGCAGCCCGGCTTCCTGATTGGTGGCGTGCCGATGAACTTCGGTGTGTCGGCCCGCCTGGGCCAGGGCAAGACCTTCACCATCGAAGCCGACGAGTACGACACCGCCTTCTTCGACAAGCGCAGCAAGTTCGTGCACTACCGGCCCCGCACCGCGATCCTGAACAACCTCGAGTTCGACCACGCCGACATTTTTGACGACCTCGCGGCGATCGAACGCCAGTTCCACCACCTGATCCGCACCGTGCCGGGCAACGGCCGTGTGGTCGTCAACGGCCTGGAAGAAAGCCTGGAGCGCGTGCTGCACAAGGGCCTCTGGAGCGAATTGCGCAGCTTCGGTGCGGCGGTGAGTGATTTCACCGCCCAGGGCGAACCCCACGCCTTCGACGTGTTGCACCGCGGCCAACCAGTCGGCCGTGTGGAGTGGGCACTCACCGGCGTGCACAACCAGCTCAATGGCCTGGCGGCCATCGCCGCGGCCGAGCACGTGGGCGTGGCCCCGGCGGACGCCGCGCGCGCCTTGAGCAGCTTCGAGAACGTGCGCCGGCGCATGGAAGTGCGGGGCATGGTGCCTCGCGCGGGCGGCGCGATCACGGTCTACGACGACTTCGCGCACCACCCCACCGCCATCCGCACCACGCTCGATGGCCTGCAACGCAAGCTGGGCCAGCCGCGCGGTCGCATCCTGGCGGTGTTCGAGCCGCGCAGCAACACCATGAAGCTGGGCACGATGAAGTCCCAACTGCCTTGGAGCCTGGAGGCGGCGGACCTGGCGTTCTGCCACTCGGGCGGGCTGGACTGGGACGCGGCCGAGGCCCTGGCACCCATGGGTGCGCGGGCGCAGATCGGCCGCAACATCGACGAACTGGTGGCCCAGGTGACGGCGGCCGCCCAGCCCGGCGACCACATCGTCTGCATGAGCAACGGCGGCTTCGGCGGTGTGCACGACCGCCTGCTCAAGGCCCTGGCCGCCTGACCCTCAGTACGTCAGCACGTGCTTCGGCACGTCGATCGACACCACCGGTTTGGCCAGCGCCGCGCTCGCGGCGCGGGCAAAGGCCACCGCCCAGGGACGGTGCGCCGCATCCCGGAAATGGCCCTCCCCAGCGGCTTCGGCCACGCACAGGATCTTGTCGGCCGTCAGCACCTTGCCGGTCGGCCGGATCGGGTCACAGCCCAGGGTGGTGAACTGTTCGTCGAGCCAGGCGCGCGCATGGTCGTGCGGCATCGGCTGCACCTCCTCGAGATCGAACGGGTAAGAGGCGGTGCCGCCCCAGCTCACGGTGACTTGGCTGCGCATGTCGGGTTCTCCTGATCGGTGGTTCGCCCCATTGTGGACCGCGCGCCGTGCGCGATCCACCCCGTGAAAGCCCGTGGCGGCATCAGCCCCGCGCGTGGCGGGCGGTCTGCACCGCCGCCGACAGGACCTCGAGCGCCTGCAGCGAATCGCCCCAGCCCAGGCAGGCGTCGGTGATGCTCTGCCCGTACTTGAGCGCACCCACCTCGTCCTTGCCCGGGGTGAACTTCTGCGCGCCGGCTTCGATGTGGCTCTCGATCATCACGCCGAAGATGCTGCGCGAGCCGCCGACGATCTGGCCCGCGATGTCGCGCGCCACCTCGAGTTGCTTCTCGTGCTGCTTGCTGCTGTTGGCGTGGCTGCAGTCGACCATCAGGCGCGGCGGCAGCTTCGCGGCCTCGAGTTCCTTCACCGAAGCGGCCACGCTGGCGGCGTCGTAGTTGGGCGCCTTGCCACCGCGCAGAATCACGTGGCAGTCCTTGTTGCCATTGGTCTGCACGATCGCCACCTGGCCGTTCTTGTGCACCGAGAGGAAATGGTGGCCGCGCGAGGCGGCCTGGATCGCGTCGGTGGCGATCTTGATGTTGCCGTCGGTGCCGTTCTTGAAGCCGATCGGGGCCGAGAGGCCCGAGGCCAGCTCGCGGTGCACCTGGCTTTCGGTGGTGCGCGCGCCGATGGCGCCCCAGGCGATCAGGTCGCCGATGTACTGCGGCGAGATCACGTCGAGGAACTCGCTGCCCGCAGGCAGGCCCAGGCGGTTGATCTCGATCAGCAGCTGGCGCGCGATGCGCAGACCCTCGTCGATGCGGTAGCTCTCGTCCAGGTAGGGGTCGTTGATCAGGCCCTTCCAGCCCACGGTGGTGCGCGGCTTCTCGAAGTAGACCCGCATCACGATCTCCAGCGTGTCGGCGTACTTCTCGCGCAGCGGCTTGAGACGGCGCGCGTAGTCGACCGCGGCGGCCGGATCGTGGATGGAGCACGGGCCGATCACAACCAGCAGACGGTCGTCCTGTCCATGCAGGATGCGGTGGATGCGCTGGCGGGTCTGGCTGATGAGCGCTTCCACCGGCGTGCCGCCGATGGGGAAGAAGCGGATCAGGTGTTCAGGAGGGGGCAACACGGTGATGTCCTTGATGCGTTCGTCGTCGGTCTGGCTGGTTTTGTCGACAGGACGGGCATGCCAGGCGTCGCTGCTGGCGGGGGCGTTCTTGGCGGTCATCACGGGGCTCCTGAGTGGGGTTGAATCAAAAAACGGTTCGAAAGGGCGAAAAAAAACCGCCGGGCTTGGAGCTCCGGCGGTTGTATCGAGATTCGGTGATGCGCTTACAGCTTCGCCTCTCGTCCGCCGGGGACTGAGAACCAAAAATAAAAGGCAAAAAAGGCGAAGCGCGAAGACATGGGTTCGAAATGTAGCACAGGCAATTGAAAACGCCGAGTCAAGCGGTGCCGCCGACCGTCAGGCCATCGATGCGCAGCGTCGGCTGGCCCACGCCCACCGGCACGCTCTGGCCTTCCTTGCCGCAGGTGCCCACGCCGCTGTCGAGCTTCATGTCGTTGCCGATCATGCTGACGCGGGTCAGCGCGTCCGGGCCATTGCCCACCAGCGTGGCGCCCTTCACCGGGTACTGGATCTGGCCGTTCTCCACCCAGTAGGCCTGACTGGCCGAGAACACGAACTTGCCGCTGGTGATGTCGACCTGGCCACCGCCGAAGTTGGTGGCGTACAGGCCCTTCTTGATGCTGGCCACGATTTCCTCGGGCGCCTTGTCGCCACCCAGCATGTAGGTGTTGGTCATGCGCGGCATGGGCACGTGGGCGTAGCTCTCGCGACGGCCATTGCCGGTGGGCTTTACGCCCATCAGGCGCGCGTTCATCGCGTCCTGGATGTAGCCGCGCAGAATGCCGTCCTCGATCAGCACATTGCGCTGCGAGGTGTGGCCTTCATCGTCCACGTTGAGCGAGCCCCGGCGGTCGGCGATGGTGCCATCGTCGAGCACGGTCACACCCTTGGCGGCCACGCGCTGGCCGATGCGGCCGGCGAAAGCGCTGGAGCCCTTGCGGTTGAAATCGCCTTCCAGCCCGTGGCCCACCGCCTCGTGCAGCAGGATGCCGGGCCAGCCCGAGCCCAGCACCACCACCATCTCGCCGGCCGGTGCAGGGCGTGCGTCGAGGTTGGTCAGCGCGTAGGACACGGCCTCGTCCACGTAGGACTGCACCATGGCATCGTCGAAATAGGCCAGGCCGAAACGGCCGCCGCCGCCGGACGAACCGGCTTCGCGCCGGCCCGACTGCTCGGCGATCACCGTCACCGACAGGCGGATCAGCGGGCGCACGTCGGCCGCCAAAGTGCCGTCGGCGCGCGCCACCAGCACCACGTCGTATTCGCTCGCCAGGCCGGCCATGACCTGCTTCACGCGCGGGTCCTTGGCCTTGGCCATGCGCTCCACTTTTTCCAGCAGCGCGACCTTGGCGGTGCTGTCGAGCGTGGCGATCGGGTCCAGGCCCGGGTAGAGCGAACGCGACTTGGGCACCTTCACCGCCGGCACGCGCACCTTGCGGCCCTGGCCCTGTGCCGAAATCGAGCGCACCGTGTGGGCGGCATCGATCAGCGAGTCCCAGGACAGGTCGTCGGAATAGGCGAACGCCGTCTTTTCACCGCTGACCGCACGCACGCCGACCCCCTGGTCGATGCTGAAGCTGCCTGTCTTGACGATGCCCTCTTCCAGGCTCCAGCCTTCGCTGCGCGTGGTCTGGAAATACAGGTCGGCGTCGTCCACGCCGTGCGACATGATCTCGCCGAGCGCGCGCTGCAGGTGCGTGGGGCTCAACCCGAACGGTTCGAGCAACAGGCTTTGGGCGGTGGCCAGACGGGCCAGGGTGGGTTCGCGTGAAATCATCGGCCCATTGTAAGAACCCTGGCGCCGCGCGCTGCCGTCAGGGCCTTGCCGTCAACCGCTCTAGGACTGCATCAGGCGCTTGGACTTGGCGATCGCCATCAGGATGCCCAGCCCCACGCCCAGCGTCACCATGGCCGTGCCGCCATAGCTCACGAAGGGCAACGGCACGCCCACCACGGGCAGGATGCCGCTGACCATGCCCATGTTGACGAAGGCATAGACGAACACGTTGAGCGTGACCGCGGCCGCCACCAGCCGGGAAAACTGGGTCGGCGCCTCCACCGCGATCAGCAGGCCGCGCACGATCAGGAAGATGAAGCCAGACATGAGGCCCAGCACGCCCATGAGCCCGAATTCCTCTGAGAACGCGGCATAGATGAAGTCGGTGGTGCGTTCGGGAATGAATTCCAGGTGGGTCTGCGTGCCCTGCATGAAGCCCTTGCCCCAGATGCCGCCCGAACCGATGGCGATCATGCCCTGGATGATGTGGAAACCCTTGCCCAGCGGGTCTTTCGAGGGGTCGAGCAGGGTGCACACGCGCTGGCGCTGGTACTCGTGCAGGATCTGCCAGTCCACGCCCGGCGCGCACATCTGCGGCTCCATGGCGATCAGCGTCACCACGCCGATCACGCCCAGCAGCACCGGCGGCAGGATCAGCTTCCAGCTCAGGCCGGCGAAAAAGATGACGGCCAGGCCGGACGACATCACCAGCAGCGAGGTGCCCAGATCGGGTTGCTTGAGGATGAGCGCCACCGGAATGATGAGCAGGATGCCGGCCGCCACGAAATCCAGCGGCTTGAGCTGGCCTTCCCGGCGGTGGAACCACCAGGCCAGCATCAGCGGCATGGCGATCTTCATGAGTTCGCTGGGCTGGATGACGGTGACACCGATGTCCAGCCAGCGCTGCGAGCCCTTGCGCATGATGCCGAACAGCTCCACGCCCAGCAGCAGCATCACGCCCAGGGTGTACAGCGGCACGGCCAGCGTCATCAGCCGGTGCGGCGGTACCTGCGACACGAGGAACATCAGCCCCACGGCCAGCAGCATGTTGCGGCTGTGGGCGGCGAAGCGGGTGCCGTGGTCGAAGCCCACCGAATACATGGTGATCAGGCCGGCGCCGGCCATCAGCAGGATGGCGAACAGCAGCCAGCCGTCAAAGCCCTGAAAAATCGGGGCGATGCGCTGCAGCAGGGTGGGTTTGTCGAAGACGGCGGCCATGTTGGGCCCCGATTATCCTTCGCTCATGACATCCCCCACCACCCACCTGTTGTATCTGCATGGTTTTCGTTCGTCGCCGCAATCGATGAAGGCGCAGAAGGTTGCCGCGCGCATGCAGGCGCGGCACCCGGAGGTGGTCTGGTGGTGCCCTCAACTGCCGCCCTCCCCGCGCGAAGCCATGGACATGGTGGCGCGCGGCGTGCAGGACTGGCCGCGCGAGACCATGGGCGTGGTCGGCTCGTCGCTGGGCGGCTTCTACGCGCGCTGGCTGGCGCTGCAGACCGGTTGCCGCCGCACGGTGCTGCTCAACCCGGCCGTGTTTCCCGCGCGCGACCTGGTGAAATACATCGGCGAACAGACCGCCTGGCACGACCCGCAGGCGCGCTTCGTCGTCGACCCGGCCTTCATGGGGGAGCTTCAGCAACAGCAGGACGACATCGCCCGCCTGGCTCCTTTGCACCCGGCCTCGCCGGAGCGCCAGTTCGCCATCGTGGCCAAAGGCGACGAGGTGCTGGACTGGCGCGAAATGCAGGCCTTCTGCGCAGGGGGAACGACCCGCCTGCTGGAGGGCGGCGACCACGCCATCAGCGACTTCGACGACCACATCGACGACCTGTTCCGTTTCCTGGACCTGTAACGGCCCCATGGGACAATCGCGCCCATGCACATCCTGTTTGATGAAGCCGGCAAGCTGTTGACCGGCCGCCTCCTGTCCGAGGCCGAAAGTTCCCTGCAAGTCGAGCTCGAATCCGGCAAACGCGTCAAGGTCAAGTCGGCCAATGCCTTGTTGCGCTTCGAAAAACCCGCCCCCAGCCAGCTGATGCCGGCGGCCACCGCCCTGGCGGAGACCATGGAGCTGGAGCTGGCCTACGAATTCGCGCCCGAGGACGAGTTCGGGTTCGTGGACCTCGCCCACGAGTATTTCAGCGACAAGGCGGGCATCACCGAACAGGTGGCCGCGCTCCTGTGCCTGCAAGGCGCGCCGCACTACTTCCGCCGCGCCGGCAAGGGCCGCTACAAGAAGGCGCCGGCCGACATCCTCGCGCAGGCCCTGGCCGCGATCGAGAAGAAGAAACAGGTGCAGGCACAGATCGAGGCCTGGGCGGCCGAGCTCGCCAGCGGCAGTTGCCCGGCGCCGGTGCGCCAGCAGCTCTACAAGCTGCTGTTCCGGCCGGACAAGAACGCGCCCGAGTACAAGGCCGTGGTGGAAGCCGCGCGCACCAGCCACACCGCGCCGCTCACCCTGCTGCAGAACGCGGGCGCCATCAGCAGCGCCTACCAGTTCCACTGGCAGCGCTTCCTGTTTGACCAGTTTCCCAAGGGCACGGGCTTCCCCCCGCTGCAGGCCCCGGTCATCGCCGACGAGCTGCCCCTGGCGCCGGTGCAGGCCTTCTCCATCGACGATTCGCAGACCACCGAGATCGACGACGCGCTCTCGCTGCAAGGCCTGGGCAGCGGCAGTGTCACGCTGGGCATCCACATCGCGGCGCCCGGCCTGGCCGTGGCGCCGGAAGGCCCCATCGACCAGGTGGCGCGCACGCGCCTGTCCACCGTCTACATGCCCGGCCACAAGCTCACCATGCTGCCCGACGAGGTGGTGCAGGCCTACACGCTCATGGCCGGGCGCGATTGCCCCGCCGTGTCCCTGTACGTCAGCTTCGACGAAGCCACCCTGGCCGTCACCGGCAGCCGCACCGCGCTGGAGCGCGTGCCGATCGCGCTCAACCTGCGGCACGACCAGCTCGACACGGTGATCACCGAAGCCTGGCTCGCGGGCGAGGCGCCGGCGACCGATGTCCCCGCCGAGATCGCGGCCCTCCAACCCTCGCTGGGTTTCCTGTTCCGCCTGGCCCTGCACCTCAAGGCGCAACGCGAGGTGGTGCGCGGCAAACCCGAGAACTTCACCCGCCCGGACTACACCTTCCGCCTCGAAGGCGTGAGCGGCGACGAACCGCAGGGCGACGAGCGGGTGGTCATCGGCACCCGCAAACGCGGTGCCCCGCTGGACCTGATGGTGGCCGAGGCCATGATCCTGGCCAACAGCACCTGGGGCAACTGGCTGGCCGACTGCGGCGTGCCCGGCATCTACCGCAGCCAGGCCAGCCTGCAGCCCGGCGTCAAGGTGCGCATGGGCACCAAGGCGCAGCCGCACGCGGGCATCGGCGTCAAGAGCTACGCATGGAGCACCTCGCCCCTGCGCCGCTACGTGGACCTGGTCAACCAGTGGCAGATCATTGCCTGCGCGCGCCACGGCAAGACCGCCGCGCTGGCCGCGCCGTTCAAGCCCAAGGACGCCAACCTGTTCTCCATCATCAGCGCCTTCGACGCCGCCTACACCGCGTACAACGGCTTCCAGAACGGCATGGAGCGCTACTGGACGCTGCAGTACCTGCGGCAGGAAGGCGTCACCGAGCTCACCGCCACCCTGATCAAGGACAACCTGGTGCGCGCCGACACCCTGCCCCTGGTGCTGCCGGTGCTGGGCGCCGACGGCCTGCCGCGCGGCGCGCACGTGCGCGTGAAGCTGGGTGAGATCGACGACATCACGCTCGACATCCACGGCACCGTCACCGAGCGGCTGGACCTGCCGGTGGACGACGTGGGCGAGACCGCGGGCGACGACGCCGAGGAAGAGGAGGCACTGGCCGCGCCGCTGGCCCTGGCCATCGACGTCAACGAAACCGAGGGCGAAAACGCCGCCCAGCCCCCCCAAACGCCCGGCCCGGCAGGGGATTGAGGCCCAGGCGACACCCAGCACGGATAATGCCCGCGTGAAGCCGTCCGCCCTGTCCTTTTTCAAGAAGCTGAGCACGCTGCAACTGGCGCTGGGGGTGTCGGTGGCCGTGCACGCCGCGCTGCTCACGGTGCGCTTCGTGGACCCCGAGCGCTTCAACCGCGTGTTCCAGGACACGCCGCTGGAAGTCATCCTCGTCAACGCGCGCGGCAACGAACGGCCCGACAAGGCCACGGCCATCGCGCAGACCTCGCTGGCCGGCGGTGGCGAGGCCGAACGCGGCCGCGCCACCTCGCCCCTGCCACCTGCCACGGTGGCCCGCATCGGCGACGCGCACGAAGAAGACGAGCGCACGATCGAGATGCTGCGCGAGCAGCAGAACCGCCTGCTGGCCCAGGTGCGCCGCGAGCTCGCCAAGATGCCGCCGCCCGACCCCGAGTCGGTCAACCCCAGCCAGGCCTCGTCGGAGCGCGAGCAGAAGCGCCGCGCGCTGGTGAAGATCCTGGCCGAGATCGAAAAGCGCATCAACGAAGAAAACGCGCGGCCCAAGAAGCGCTACATCAGCCCGGCCACGCGCGAGGCGGTCTACGCCATCTACTACGACGAGCTGCGCCGCAAGATCGAGGACCGGGGCACCACCAACTTCCCCGAAGTCGGCGGCCGCAAGCTCTACGGCGAACTCACCATGACCATCACGGTCAACCACAACGGCGCCGTGCTCGACACCGAGGTGGTGCAGCCCTCGGGCATCAGCCAGCTCGACCGCCGAGCCCAGGCCATCGTGCGCAGCCTCTCGTTCGGCCGCTTCAACGAAGCCATGCGCCGCCAGGCCGACCAGATCGTGGTCGTCTCGCGCTTCCGCTTCACGCGCGACGAGACGCTGCAGACCCAGCTCTCGGGGCAATAGGTCCACACCGCATGAGGTCCCTCGGACGCTGGTTGCTGTGGCTGGTCCTCGCAGGGCTGGCCCTGCAGCTGTTCTTTCTGGCGCGCATCGCGCTCATGGTCGCGGTCGATCCCACCAGCACCGCCTTCATGCGCTCCGAGGCCTGGCGCATCGCGGGCGCCAGCCTGCAGAGCGACAAGGGTTGGCGCTGGTCGCACCACTGGGTGCCCGATGCCCAGATCAGCCCGCACCTCAAGCGCGCCGTGATCGCCTCCGAAGACGCCGGCTTCACCGACCACCGGGGCGTGGACTGGGGCGCGATCGAAGGCGCCTGGCAGAAGAACGAGCGCCGCCAGCAACTGGCCGAAAAACGCGCCGCGCGCCAGCCCGCCCAGCCCGCGCGCGAGCCCAAGGTGGTCGGCGGCTCCACCATCACGCAGCAACTCGCGAAAAACCTGCTGCTCTCCGGCGAACGCCAGCTGCTGCGCAAGGGCCAGGAGCTGGTGCTCACGCTGATGCTCGAAGCCCTGCTCGACAAGCGCCGCATCCTGGAGATCTACCTCAACAGCGTGGAGTGGGGCGAAGGCATCTTCGGCGCCGAGGCCGCCTCGCAGCGCTACTTCAACAAGCCGGCCAGCAAACTCAGCCCGCACGAGGCGGCGCGCTTGGCGGTGATGCTGCCCTCGCCCAAGTTCTTCGAAACCCGCCAGGGCTCGGCCTACCTGGCGCGCCGCACCGGCACCATCGTGGCCCGCATGGGCGGGGTCGCATTACCATGAGCCCCCCGTGCGCCACTTCGCGGCTTCCCCCCAAAGGGGGGCGACGCCTGCGGCCGGGCAAAGCCCGTTCCGTGGCGTCTCTGGACGCGGCACCTCGCTCGCAAAGCGATCCATGAAGCTTCCTGCCTCCGTCATGAGCGTGTTCCTGCTGGGCCTGGTGCGCCTGCTCACCGGCGCGCAGGCGCGCTGGCACGGCTGCCCGCCCAAGGCCGAGCAGCGCATCTATTTCGCCAACCACCAGAGCCACGCCGACCTCGTGCTGATCTGGGCCGCGCTGCCGCAGGAGCTGCGCAGCATCACGCGCCCGATCGCGGCCAAGGACTACTGGACCGCGTCGAACTTCAAGCGCTGGATCACCACCGAGGTGTTCAACGCCGTGTACGTGGAGCGCGAGCGCAAGGGCGACGAAGACCCGCTGGCGCCGCTGGTGCAGGCGCTGGAGAGCGGCGACTCGCTGATCCTCTTTCCCGAGGGCACGCGCGGCCACGAGGAAGACCCGCAGCCCTTCAAGTCGGGCCTGTACAACCTGGCGCAGCGCTTTCCCGGCGTGGTGCTGGTGCCGGCCTGGATCCACAACGTGCAGCGCGTGATCCCCAAGGGCGAGGTGGTGCCGGTGCCGGTGCTGTGCTCGGTGACCTTCGGCGAACCGCTGGTGCTGGGCGCCGAGGAACCGCGCGCCGATTTCCTGAAACGGGCCCGCGAGGCCGTCATGGCCCTTCGGGACGTCTAAGAACATGAGCCCCCACACTCGTCATTTCATGTACTCATTGCCCCCCAAGGGGGCGCAGACCGCCCTTGGGGCGGCCCGGCGGACGGTCTGATGGGTTCCTTCCTTCGCAGCCTCACCCCCGACCAGCAGGTCAGCCTCGTCTTCGTGGTGCTGTTCGGCCTGCTGATCATCGCCAGCGGCGTGGGCGTGCTGCTGTCGCTGCGCGAGCGCCGCTCGGGCGACGACGACGCCAGCGGCGAACGCGCGCTGCGCCTGCAGGACAACCAGGCGCTGCTGCGCAGCTCCTGGATGATGATGCTGGTGTTCTGGGTCGGCTGGGTCATGGGCGAGGGCTTCGCCATCGTGCTGTTCGGCCTGGTCTCGTTCTTCATCCTGCGCGAGTTCATCAGCCTCTCGCCCACGCGCCGGGGCGACCACCGCAGCCTGGTGCTGGCCTTCTTCATCGTGCTGCCGCTGCAGTACGCGCTGGTCTGGACGGAACGCTTCAACCTGTTCACCGTGTTCATCCCGGTCTACGTGTTCCTCGCGATTCCCGTGGTGAGCGCGCTGGGCAACGACCCGCAGCGTTTCCTCGAGCGCAACGCCAAGCTGCAGTGGGGCATCATGGTCTGCGTGTACGGCATGAGCCACGTGCCCGCCCTGCTGCTGCTCAGCTTCCCCGGTTTCGTCGGCAAGACCGCGTTCCTGGTGTTCTTCCTGGTGCTGGTGGTGCAGACCTGCATGCTGGTGCAGCACCTGGCCGCGCGCGGCCTGCGCCGGCCGGTGGCCCCCGCTATCAGCGGCAGCTTCCACTGGCGCAGCTGGGCCCTGGGCCTGGTCGCCGGCGGCCTGCTGGGCGCCGTGCTCTCCGGCTTCACGCCCTTCAAGCCCCTGCCCGCGCTGGCCATGGCCCTGGTGGCTTGTGTGGCCGGCAGCTTCGGCCACCTGGTCATGAAGGCCATCAAGCGCGACCGCGGCGTGACCCACTGGGGCTTGGCGGGCCGCTCGGTCACCGGTGCCAGCGGCCTGCTCGACCGCGTGGACGCCCTGTGCTTCGCCGCGCCCGTGTTCTTCCATTCGGTGCGCTGGACCTTCGACCTTTGAGACCTTCCACCATGCGCATCCTCGGCATCGACCCCGGCCTGCAATGCACCGGCTTCGGCGTGATCGACACCGAAGGCGCTGCCCTGCACTATGTGGCCAGCGGCACCATCCAGACCAGCCCGAAGGACGGCGCCCTGCTGCCCGAGCGGCTCAAGATCCTGTTCGACGGCATCACCGAGGTGGTGGCGCGCTACCAGCCCCAGATGTCGGTCTGTGAAATCGTGTTCGTCAACGTCAACCCCCAGGCCACGCTGCTGCTGGGCCAGGCACGTGGCGCCTGCCTCACGGCCCTCGTGGCCAACAAGCTGGAGGTGGCCGAGTACACCGCGCTGCAGTTGAAGAAGGCCGTGGCCGGCAACGGCCGGGCCGGCAAGCCGCAGATGCAGGAAATGGTCAAGCGCCTGCTGCGCCTGCCCGGCCTGCCCGGCAAGGACGCGGCCGACGCGCTCGGCCTGGCCATCACCCACGCCCAGGTGAGCCGCACCCTGGCGGCGATCAACAAGGTCTCCACCCAACAGGCTCGCACCCACGCCACCTACAAGGCCGGCCGGGTGTATTGATGGGCATGGAGGGTTCTTCGCCGTTGCGCCGTTTCAGCCTGGGGGCCTGGCTCGCCATCGCATTCACGGTCCTGTCGCTGTTGCTCACCTTGAGCCTGACGCTGTTCAGCGACCGCGCCGCGAGCAACCAGGTGCGCGAGGCCATCGGCGCCAACCTGACCGAGCTGGCGCAGCAGACCGCGAGCCGGCTGGACCGGTCCATGTTCGAGCGCTACCGCGAGGTGCGCCTGATCGCCCAACGCCTGAGCGGCCACACCGACTTCGGCGCGGTCCGCGGCGAGATCGAGGCCCTGCAGAAGAGCTACCCGCACTACGCCTGGATCGGCGTGACCGACACCGCGGGCGTGGTGCGCACCGCCACGCGCGGCATGCTCGAAGGCGTGGATGTGTCGGCGCGCCCCTGGTTCCGCAACGCCATGGACGGCCACCCCATGGGCGACGTGCACGATGCCGTGCTGCTCGCCCAGCTGCTGGGCACGCCGGGCAGCGAGCCGATGCGCTTCGTCGACATCGCCTTTCCGCTCACCGACGCGGCCGGCCAGACCACGGGCGTGCTGGGCGTGCACCTGTCGTGGAACTGGGCCAGCGAGATCCAGGACGCGATCTTCACCCCCGTGAGCCGCCACCGCAGCGTCGACCTGCTGATCGTCTCGACCACCGGCGCGGTGCTGCTCGGCCCCAAGGACCTGCAAGGCACGGTGCTGAAGGTGCCGAGCGTGGAAGCCGCGGGGCGCGGCGAATCGGGGCATGCGACGGAAACGTGGCCCGATGGCCAGACCTACCTCGTGGGCCACACGCGCGACAACGGCTTCGACACCTACGCCGGCCTGGGCTGGCGCGTGCTGGTGCGGCAGACGCTGGACGAGGCCTACGCCCCGGTGAACCAGCTGCACCGGCGCATGCTGCTCGGCGGCATCGCGGCGGCACTGCTGTTTTCCCTGCTGGGCTGGCTGGTGGCGCGCCTGATCACCCGGCCCCTGCTCGACCTGACCGACGTGGCGCGCGGCATCGAGGCCGGCTACGCGGTGAAGGCGCCCACCACCGCGGCCTACCGCGAGGTGGCCATGCTGGGCAATGCCTTCAACTCCCTGGTGAAGGGCCTGCAGGCCAACGAGGCGGCGCTGCGCCAGAACCATGCCGCGCTGGAGCGGCGCGTGAGCGAGCGCACCGCCGAGTTGCGCGAGACGGTGGACGACCTGCGCGCCAACGAAGAGCGTGTGCAGACCGTGATCGACAGCGCGCAGGAAGCCTTCATCGGCATCGATTTCGACGGTTGCATCACCGACTGGAACGCCGCGGCCGAAACCCTGTTCGGCTGGAAGCGCCAGGAGGTGCGCGGCGAATCGCTGGCCGACACCATCCTGCCCGAGCGTTACCACATCGCTTTCGTGAAGGCGCTGGCGCATTTCCACACCACCGGCAAGGCCCCGTTCACGGGCCGGCTGCTTCGGCGCACGGTGGTGGACCGGCAGGGTCGCGAGATGGAAGTGGAGATGAAGATCGGCCTGATCCACACCAGCGAGCTGCAGCTCTTCAGCGCCTTCGTGCGGCCGGTGACCGAGCCGCCATCGCACTGACTGAACGGCGGTCTGGCTAGAGCAGGCGCTCCAGCACGAGCACGCCGAAGAAGCCCAGGGCCGCGATGACGGTCCACTTCAGGATCACGATGCCCCAGGTGCGGTAACGTGCCTGGCCGGTGCCGATGTAGAAGGCAAAACACACGCCCGCTGCCAGCAGCAGCAACATCACGGTCCAGCGGAACAGCAGCATGAGGGGTGGTGGTGGCGGCGCTTACCAGGCCGGTGCGAGCTGGGCGAAGCCGCGCGGGGCTTCGCGCTCGTGTTCGAAGCTCACGATCTCGTAGGCGTCGGGCTGGTCCAGCAGGGCGCGCAGCAGCTGGTTGTTCATCGCGTGGCCGCTGCGGAAGGCGCTGTAGGCGGCCAGCAGTGGTTTGCCCACGATGTAGAGGTCGCCCATGGCGTCGAGGATCTTGTGCTTGACGAACTCGTCCTGGTAGCGCAGGCCGTCGGCGTTGAGCACTTTCACGTCGTCCATCACGATGGCGTTGTCCAGCCCGCCGCCCATGGCCAAACCGTTGGAGCGCATCATTTCCACGTCGCGCGTGAAACCGAAGGTGCGGGCGCGGGCGATCTCGCGCGCGTACTGGCCGCTGCCGAAGTCGAACTCCACGCGCTGGCCGGTGGAGTTCACGGCCGGGTGGTTGAACTCGATCTCGAACGCCAGCTTGTAGCCGTGGAAGGGGTCGAGCCGCGCCCACTTGAGCGTGCGGCCGTCGCCTTCGCGCACTTCCACCGGTTTGGTGACGCGGATGAAGCGCTTGGGCGCGTTCTGCATCACGATGCCGGCGCTTTGCAGCAGGTAGACGAAGGAGGCCGAGGAACCGTCGAGGATGGGCACTTCTTCGGCCGTGATGTCGACGTAGAGGTTGTCCAGACCGAGGCCGGCGCAGGCGCTCATGAGGTGCTCGATGGTGTGCACCTTGACGCCGCCGTTGGAGATGGTGGAGGCCAGGCGGGTGTCGGACACCGCCATGGCATTGACCGGGATCTCCACCGGCGCGGACAGGTCGACCCGGCGGAACACGATGCCCGTGTCGGGCGCGGCCGGCCGCAGTGTCAGCTCCACCCGCTGACCGCTGTGCAGGCCGACACCGACGGCCTTGGTCAGGGATTTGAGGGTGCGTTGGGCAAGCATCCTTGAATTGTAGTTTTCCGGGCGCCAGAACATGGTTTAGAAAGCTGATGGCCTTGATAGGGAAGGCTTTTCTCCGTTTTTCTCCGGCTGAGACGGTCAGCGGCGACCGGGGTGACCGGCTCCGCGGGTGTCCCCCGCCCGTGGCTGCGCCACGGGCTCCTCCTTTACCCCGCTGCGCCGGCCACCCCGATCACCGCTGACCTACGTGCAAGAGAACCGCTGGCAAACAAACGCTTCTTCAGCTCGTGGACCCCGGGCGTTCTGCGCAGCGGGGTAAAGGAGGAGGACCGGCGAAGCCGGTCCGGGGGATACCCGCGGAGCAGAGCGCCCGGGGTCCACGAGCCCGCGAGGTGCAGGCAAGAAAACCCGGGGAAGAGACTCAGTCCGCCTGCTTGCGCAGGAAAGCCGGAATCTCGAAATCGTCCATGCCGCCGGAAGCCAGCGCATCCACCTTGGCCGCGGCCTGGGTGCGGTTGGTGCGCCAGACGCTGGGCACCGCCATGGAGTTGTAGTCCGGCTGCGCAGCACCCGGGCCGCCCACAGCGGCGTTCACGGTCGGCACATTGAACGGCACGTTGTCCGTACCGGTGCGCAGCACCTGCAGCGGAGGCGCCGTGCGGCGCACACCCTGGCGCGACAGGCCCGTCGCCACCACCGTCACGCGCATCTCGTCGCCCAGGGCGTCGTCGTAAGCGGCACCGTAGATCACGTGCGCTTCCGGCGAAGCGTAGGCGCGGATCGTGTTCATCGCCAGCTTGGACTCCGACAGCTTGAGCGAACCCTTGGCCGCCGTCACCAGCACCAGCACGCCCTTGGCGCCCGACAGGTCGATGCCTTCCAGCAGCGGGCAGGCCACGGCCTGCTCGGCGGCGATGCGCGCGCGGTCCGGGCCGGCGGCCACGGCCGTGCCCATCATGGCCTTGCCGGGTTCGCCCATCACGGTGCGCACGTCCTCGAAGTCGACGTTCACGTTGCCGTACTCGTTGATGATCTCGGCAATGCCGCCCACGGCGTTCTTGAGCACGTCGTTGGCGTGCGCGAAAGCCTCGTCCTGCGTGACGTCGTCACCCAGCACTTCCAGCAGCTTCTCGTTGAGCACCACGATCAGCGAATCCACGTTGGCTTCGAGCTCGGCCAGGCCGCTGTCGGCGTTGGTCATGCGGCGGCCACCTTCCCAGTCGAACGGCTTGGTGACCACGCCGACGGTGAGGATGCCCATTTCCTTGGCCACGCGGGCGATCACGGGGGCCGCGCCGGTGCCGGTGCCGCCGCCCATGCCGGCGGTGATGAACAGCATGTGCGCGCCCGCGATGGCTTCGCGGATGTCGTCCACCGCGACTTCGGCCGCGTCACGGCCCTTCTCGGGCTTGCTGCCCGCGCCCAGGCCGCTGGTGCCGAGCTGGATGGTCTTGTGCGCGGCGCTGCGCGTGAGCGATTGCGCGTCGGTGTTGGCGCAGATGAACTCCACGCCCTGCACGCTGCGCGAGATCATGTGCTCGACCGCGTTGCCGCCGCCGCCGCCCACGCCGATGACCTTGATCTGGGTGCCCTGGTTGAATTCTTCAACTTCGATCATTTCGATGCTCATTTGGAAGCTCCTTTTGTGGCCCTTGGAACGGTGTCGCCGGGCAATCTGTCAATACAAAAAATCTGCGGAATCGGGGAATGGCGAGGGTTCATCCAGGCGGCCCGGTGCATTCGGTGCACCGCCCTCGCTGGTGGCGTTCCAGGCTCATGGCATTGGCCGGCGTGAGGGCCGGGCTCGAAGACAGCGTGTTCGCGTTGTTCATCAGAAGGTCCCCACAAACCAGTTTTTGACCCGCTCGAGTGCGCCTTGCATCGAGCCCGCTTTCTGTGCCACCTTGTGCCCGCGCACGCGCGCCAGGCGCGCTTCCTCGAGCAGGCCCATCACCGTGGCCGCGCGCGTCTGCGCGACCATGTCGGACAGGGCGCTGGTGTAGTTCGGGATGCCGCGGCGCACGGGCTTGAGGAAGATGTCCTCGCCCAGTTCGACCATGCCCGGCATCACCGCGCTGCCGCCGGTGAGCACGATGCCCGACGACAGCATCTCTTCATGGCCGGAGTCGCGCAGCACCTGCTGCACCAGCGAGAAGATTTCCTCCACGCGCGGCTCGATCACGCCGGCCAGCGCCTGGCGGCTGAGCATGCGCGGGCCGCGATCGCCCAGGCCGGGCACTTCCACCTGCGTGTCCGGATCGGCCAGCAGCTGCTTGGCGCAGCCGCTTTCCACCTTGATGTCTTCGGCGTCCTTGGTCGGCGTGCGCAGGGCCATGGCGATGTCGCTGGTGATCAGGTCGCCCGCGATCGGGATGACCGCCGTGTGGCGGATCGCGCCGCCCGAGAAGATCGCCACGTCGGTCGTGCCCGCGCCGATGTCCACCAGCGCCACGCCGAGTTCCTTCTCGTCGTCGGTCAGGATGGCCTGGCTGGACGCCAGCGGGTTGAGCATGAGCTGGTCCACTTCCAGGCCGCAGCGGCGCACGCACTTGATGATGTTTTCGGCCGCGCTCTGCGCGCCGGTGACGATGTGCACCTTGGCTTCCAGGCGGATGCCGCTCATGCCGATCGGCTCTTTCACCTCCTGGCCGTCGATCACGAACTCCTGCGGCTCCACCAGCAGCAGGCGCTGGTCGGTGGAGATGTTGATCGCCTTGGCGGTCTCGATCACGCGCGCCACGTCGGTGGCGCTGACCTCGCGGTCCTTGATGGCCACCATGCCGCTGGAGTTGATGCCGCGGATGTGGCTGCCGGTGATGCCGGTGTAGACGCGCGCGATGCGGCAGTCGGCCATCAGCTCGGCTTCTTTCAAGGCCTGCTGGATGCTCTGCACCGTGGCGTCGATGTTGACCACCACGCCGCGCTTGAGGCCGTGGCTGGCCGACACGCCCAGGCCCGCGAGCTTGAGTTCGCCGTTGGACTGGACCTCGGCGACCACCACCATGATCTTGGCGGTGCCGATGTCGAGTCCGACCACCAAATCCTTGTATTCCTTGGCCATGATTGCTTCTTGATTACCTTCGGTTTTGAGATCCGCCAGCCGGCGTGTCGGTCACGGTGGTCACGCCGCGCAGGCGCAGCGCGTAGCCATTGGGGTAGCGCAGGTCCACGGACTGAACCGCGCCCGCGTAACGTTCGGTGAGCTGCGCCAGCGTGCCGGTGAAGCGGCGCGTGCGCGCCAGCAGTTCGTCGGGCGTGCCGCGGCCCAGCTCCACCTGGGCGCCGCTGTCGAGCTTGGCGCGCCAGGTGCCGCGCTCGGTGAGTTCGAGCCGCTCCAGGCCCAGGTCGAGGCGGCCGAGTTCGGTTTGCAGCAGCTGGTAGAGCGACCACACCTGGGCCGACTTCTCGACCGGGCCGGCCAGTTCGGGCAGGCCATCGCTGTCGTCGGGGCTGGCATCGAACACCTCGCCCAGGCGATTGACCAATTGGCCCGAACCCGACTCGCCCCACCAGGCCACGGCCTGGTGCTCTTCCAGCGTCACGCGCAGGCGGTTGGGGAACTCGCGCTGCACCACGGCCTTGCGCACCCAGGGCACGGACTCGAACAGCTGGCGCACCTGCTGCAGGTCCACGGTGAGGAAGCTGCCGTTCAGGCGCGTCTTCATCTGCGACGAGAGCTGGGCGCGGAAGGTCACGGCGTTCTGGTGCGCCACGTCGCCATGCACGGCGATGGCCTTGACCGACCAGATCGGGTGGCGCACCAGCCAGGTGGTGAACAGGCCCAGGCTCAGCACGGCGAACACCGCGACCAGGACGTGCGTGACCACGGTCATGAGCTTGACGTCCAAGGGCAGTTCGGTGCTGGGCATGGTGGTGTTCCGGGGCTCAGGCCGCGTGGTCCAGCGAGGCGGTGGCCAGCAGCGCCACGCACAGGTCTTCGTACGACAGGCCGGCCGCCTTGGCCGACATCGGCACCAGCGAGTGGCCGGTCATGCCCGGCGAGGTGTTGATCTCGAGCAGCCAGGGCTTGCGGGTCTTGGCGTCGATCATCACGTCGGCGCGCGACCAGCCGCGGCAGTCCAGCGTGAGGTAGGCCTTGAGCACCAGCGCCTGAATGGCGGCCTCTTCATCTTCGGGCAGGCCGCAGGGCACGAGGTACTTGGTGTCGTCGGTGAAGTACTTGTTCTGGTAGTCGTAGTTGCCTTCGGGCGCGACGATGCGGATCACCGGCAGGGCTCTTGCGTCGGCGCCCGTGCCCAGCACCGGGCAGGTGACCTCGTCGCCCGCGATGAACTGCTCGCACATCACCAGCGGGTCCAGCCTGGCAGCGAGTTCGTAGGCGGCGGCGCATTGCGCCTCGCTGGTCACCTTGGTCAGGCCGATGGTGGAGCCTTCGCGCACGGGCTTGACGATCATGGGCGAGCCCAGCGCCTTGAACGCGGCCAGGGTCTCGTCGGCGCTGTGCACCTGGCGCCAGGCCGGCGTGGCCAGGCCTTCGGCGATCCAGATGCGCTTGGTCATGAGCTTGTCCATGGCCACGCTGGAGGCCATCACGCCGGGGCCGGTGTAGGGAATGCCCATCAGCTCCAGGGCACCCTGCACCGTGCCGTCTTCACCGAAGCGGCCGTGCAGCGCGATGAAGCAGCGCTGGAAACCTTCGCGCTTGAGTTCGCCCATCTCGCGCTCGGCCGGATCGAAGGCGTGCGCGTCGACGCCCTTCGATTGCAGCGCGGCCAGCACGCCCTTGCCCGACATGAGCGAGACCTCGCGCTCGGCCGAGCGCCCGCCCATCAGCACGGCCACCTTGCCAAGCGACCTGGCATCCACCGTCATTGCCTTCTCCTGTTTCATGCGGTTGCTCCCTGCGCCAGCTCGATCACGCGACCGGCGACCGCGCCCACCGTGCCCGCGCCCATGCAGAGCACCACATCGCCGTCGCGCGCGTTGTCGAGCACGGCCTGCGGCATGGCGGCGATGTCGTCCACGAACACGGGTTCGAGCTTGCCGGCCACGCGCAACGCGCGCGCCAGCGAGCGGCCATCGGCCGCGACGATGGGGGCTTCGCCGGCCGCGTACACCTCGGCCAGCAGCACGGCATCGGCCTGGCCGATGACTTTCACGAAGTCTTCGAAGCAGTCGCGCGTGCGGGTGTAGCGGTGCGGCTGGAAGGCCAGCACCAGCCGGCGGCCCGGGTAGGCACCGCGCGCGGCCGACAGCGTGGCGGCCATCTCCACCGGGTGGTGGCCGTAGTCGTCCACCACGGTGCAGCTGCCGCCCGAAGGCAGCGCGGCTTCGCCGTAGCGCTGGAAGCGCCGACCCACGCCCTTGAACTCGGCCAGCGCCTGCTGCACGGCCTCGTCGGGCACGTTCAGCTCCACCGCGATGCCGATGGCGGCCAGGGCGTTGAGCACGTTGTGGTTGCCGGGCAGGTTGAGCACCACGTCCAGGTCGGGCAGCTCCACGCCGTTGCGGCGCTGCACGGTGAAGTGCATCTGCGTGTCCACCGCGCGCACGTTGATCGCGCGCACCTGCGCGTCTTCCGCGAAGCCGTAGCTGGTGATGGGCCGCGCGATCTGGGGCAGGATCTCGCGGATCGCCGCGTCGTCCACGCACACCACGGCCGCGCCGTAGAACGGCATCTTGTGCAGGAAGTCCACGAAGGCGGACTTGAGCTTGCCGAAGTCGTGGCCGTAGGTGTCCATGTGGTCGGCGTCGATGTTGGTGACGACCGAGAGCACCGGCAGCAGGTTGAGGAAGGAGGCGTCGGACTCGTCGGCCTCGACCACGATGTACTCGCCCGACCCCAGCTGGGCGTTCGCGCCGGCGCTGTTGAGGCGGCCCCCGATCACGAAGGTCGGGTCCAGCTGGGCGGCGGCCAGCACGCTGGCCACCAGGCTGGTGGTGGTGGTCTTGCCGTGCGTGCCGGCGATGGCCACGCCCTTCTTCATGCGCATCAGCTCGGCCAGCATCACCGCGCGCGGCACCACCGGCACGAGTTTCGCGTGCGCGGCCACCACCTCGGGGTTGTCTTCCTTCACCGCGGTCGAGGTGACGATGGCGTCGGCGCCCTCGATGTTCGCGGCGTCGTGGCCCACGAACACCTGGGCGCCCAGCGCCACCAGCCGGCGCGTGACGGTGCTCTCGCCCAGATCGCTACCGGAGATGCGGTAGCCCTGGTTGAGCAACACCTCGGCGATGCCGCTCATGCCGGCACCGCCGATGCCGACGAAGTGGATGTGACGGATGGCGTGCTTCATGGATTCGGGACTTTCGCGAGTTGCTCGCAGGCGGACACCACGGCCGCCACGGCTTCGGTCTTTTGCATCTGTTTGGCCTGGGTGGCCATGGCCAGCAGTTGCTCGCGCTGCACGGTCTGCAGGGTTTGCGCGAGCCGCTGGGGGGTGAGTTCGGTCTGGGGCACCAGCCAGGCGGCGCCGGCATCCACCAGGAAGCGGGCATTGGTGGTCTGGTGGTCGTCCACCGCCGAGGGAAACGGCACGAACAGCGCGGCCGCGCCGACGGCGGCGATCTCGGTCACGGTGCTGGCGCCGCTGCGGCAGACGATGAGATCGGCGTCGGCGAAGGCCTGCGCGGTGTCGTCGATGAAGGGGGTGAGCTCGGCGTGGATGCCAGCGGCGATGTAGTTGGCGCGCAGCGCGTCGATCTGCTTCTCGCCGCTCTGGTGCGTGACCTGCGGCTGCTGCACCTTGGGCAGCAGCGCCAGCGCCTGCGGCACCACGTCGTTGAGCGCCTTCGCGCCCAGGCTGCCGCCCACCACCAGCAGGCGCAGCGGGCCGCTGCGGCCGGCGAAGCGCTCGGCCGGCGCGGCCTGGCGCAGGAAAGGCGTGCGCAGGGGGTTGCCCACCCATTCGGCCTTCTTGAACACGTTCGGGAAGGCGGTGAACACGCGGTCGGCGACACCGGCCAGCACCCGGTTGGCCATGCCGGCCACCGAGTTCTGCTCGTGCAGCACCAGCGGCTTGCCGGCGAGCACGCCCATCATGCCGCCGGGGAAGCTGATGTAGCCGCCCAGGCCCACGACCACGTCGGGCTTGACGCGGCGCACCACCTGCAGCGACTGCCAGAAGGCACGCAGCAGGCGCAGCGGCAGCAGCGCGACCGTGACCAGCCCCTTGCCGCGCACGCCACCGAAGTCGATGGTCTCCAGCGCGAAGCCGCGCGGCGGCACGAGCCGGCTTTCCATGCTGCCGGGCGCGCCCAGCCAGTGCACGCGCCAGCCGCGCTCGCGCAAGGCTTCGGCCACGGCCAGGCCGGGGAAGATGTGGCCGCCGGTGCCACCGGCCATGATGAGGGCGCAGGGAGCCGTCACGAGCGCCCTCCCTTCATCATCTGGCGGTTCTCGTAGTCCACGCGAAGCACGAGCGCGATGGCCACCAGGTTCAGCAGAATGGCCGAACCGCCGTAACTCATCAGCGGCAGCGTCAGGCCCTTGGTGGGCAGCGCGCCCAGGTTCACGCCGATGTTGATGAAGGCCTGGAAGCCCATCCACAGGCCCACGCCCTGTGCCACCAGGCCGGCGAAGACCTGGTCGAGCGCGATGGCCTGACGGCCGATGTGCATGATGCGGCGCGTGAGCCAGAGGAACAGCGCGATCAGCACCACGACGCCGAGCAGGCCGAACTCCTCGCCGATCACGGCGAGCAGGAAGTCGGTGTGCGCCTCGGGCAGCCAGTGCAGCTTCTCCACGCTGCCGCCCAGGCCGACGCCGAAGATCTCGCCCCGGCCGAAGGCGATCAGCGAGTGCGAGAGCTGGTAGCCCTTGCCCAGGGCGTGCTCCACGCTCCAGGGGTCGAGGTAGGCGAAGACACGCTGGCGGCGGAACTCGCTGGTCATGACCATGAGCGCGAACGCGCCCACCACCACCAGCGCCATCAGGAAGAACATGCGCGCGTTCACACCACCCAGGAACAGGATGCCCATGGCGATCACCACGATCACCATGAAGGCGCCCATGTCGGGCTCGGCCAGCAGCAGCATGCCGACCACACCCACGGCCACCGCCATCGGGGCCACGGCGTGGAAGAAGCGTTCCTTGACCTCCATCTTGCGCACCATGTAGCTGGCGGCGTAGAGCAACACGGCCAGCTTGGCCAGTTCGGAGGGCTGAAAGTTCATGATGCCCAGCGAGATCCAGCGGCGCGCGCCGTTCACGCCCCGGCCGATGAAGGGCAGCAGCACCAGCGCGAGCAGCACCAGCGCCAGCGCGAACAGCCAGGGCGCCATCTTTTCCCACGAGCGCAGCGGGAACTGGAAGGCCACCATGGCCGCGATCACGCCGATCACCATGGAGATGCCGTGCCGCAGCACGAAGTGGGTGTGGGCGTAGTTCTGGAAGCGCGGGTTGTCGGGCAGCGCGATGGAGGCGGAATACACCATCACCAGGCCCCAGGCGAGCAGCGCCACCACCACCCACAGCAGAGGCTGGTCGAAACCGAGTTCGCGCACCGCCACGTTGCGCGTGCCGGCATAGGTGCGGTTGGACAGTCGCACCGGCAGGTTGTCGCGCGAGGAGCCTCCAGCGAGCGCGCCCGCGAGGTCGCGTCCCGGGAAGCGTGGCAGCAGGCCGGCCAGGCCGGCGCGCAGGCGCTCGCCCCAGGGGGCGCGGTTGGCCTGGGCGGCGGCGGCGGTTTTCTTCTTCACAGTCCCCCCTCCAGGCTCAGGCCCTGCTCGGCGGCCAGGGCGTGCACCGCTTCCACGAACACGCGGGCGCGGTGCATGTAGTTGTCGAACATGTCCAGGCTGGCGCAGGCCGGCGACATCAGCACCGCATCGCCCGCGCGCGCCTGCTGCGCGCAGAGCGCGACGGCGTCGGGCAGCGTGGCGGCATCGAGCTGGGGCACCCCGGCCTCTTGCAGCGCGGTGCCCACGGCCTCGCGGATGCGGCCGGCGTCGCGGCCGATGTAGACCACGGCGCGCGCGAAGCGGGCCAGCGGCTCGGCCAGCGGCAGGAAGTCCTGCCCCTTGCCATCGCCACCCAGGATGACGACCAGCCGGCGGTCCACGCCCAGACCGCGCACGGCCGCCAGCGTGGCACCCACATTGGTGCCCTTGCTGTCGTCGAAGTACTCGACCTCGTCGAGGATGGCCACGGGTTCCACGCGGTGCGGCTCGCCGCGGTACTCGCGCAGGCCGTGCAGCATGGGACCGAGCGCGGCGCCGGTGGACGTGGCCAGCGCGAGCGCGGCCAGGGCGTTGGCCGCGTTGTGGCGGCCACGGATGCGCAGCGCGTCCACAGGCATGAGGCGCTGGAAATAGACCTCTTCGTCTTCTTCGGCGCCACGGCCGCGCTTGCGCGTTTCGTCCAGCGCCAGGGCGCGCACCAGCCAGGCCATGCCATTGACCGATTCGATGCCCCAGTCGCCCGCGCGGGTGGGCGCGTCCAGGCCGAAGCTGGCCCAGGGGCGCGCGCTCTGCTGGCGGTTGCGGTTGCCCACTTTCACGGTCACCAGGCCGGGCTGCATGCCCATGACCAGCGGGTCGTCGCGGTTGAGCAGCATCAGGGCCTGCGCGCCGAACACCGCCTTCTTGGCCAGGGCGTAGGCAGCCATGTTGCCGTGCCAGTCCAGGTGGTCTTCGGTGAGGTTGAGCACGGTGGCCGCGGTGGGCACGCCGTCCCAGTCGCCACCGGCGGTGCCGTCGAGCTGGAAGCTGGAGAGTTCCAGCACCCAGGCCTGGGGCAGGTGCGCCGGCTGCGGGGGCTCCACGGGCGGCGGCACGAGCTGGGTCGGGCCTTCGTCTTCTGCCTCGGCGTCTGCCGGGACCACGGCTTCATCGGCCTCGTCGATCGTGGCATCCGCGTCTTCCGCGGGCACGGCCTCGGCTTCGACGGCCACGGGGGCCTCGGTGGCCATCTGGGCCTGCGCTTCGGCCTGCGCCTGCGCTTCTTCGGCCGCCGCGCGTTCGTCGTCGGCCGCCTGCGCCACGGCTTCGGTGTCCAGCGCGGCGGACAGCACGTCGAGCAGGGCCGGGCCGATGTTGCCGGCCACGGCCACGTTCAGGCCGGCGCGCTGCAGCAGCAGGCCGGTGAGCGAGGTGACGGTGGTCTTGCCATTGGTGCCCGTGATGCCCAACACCTTGGGCTTGTACGGCAGGCGCGCGCGCTGCGAGAGTTCGCGCAGGGCGCGGGCGAACAGGTCGAGCTCACCGACCACGGCCACGCCGCGCTCCGTTGCCCAGCCGAACACGCCCTGCAGCATCTCGGGCGCCAGGCCCGGGCTGCGCGCGATCAGGCTCCACTCGGCGCGCGCCAGCAGCGTGTCGTCGAATGGTCCGGCCACGAAATTCGCGTCCGGGCACTCGGCGCGCAGCACCGCCAGCTGGGGCGGCGTCTCGCGCGTGTCGGCCACGGTGACGCGCGCGCCCTGGCGGACGCACCAGCGCGCCATGGCCAGGCCGGAGGCGCCCAGACCGAGGATGAGGACGGACTGCTGATTCATCGCAGCTTGAGCGTGGACAGCCCCACGAGGCACAACAGCATGGTGATGATCCAGAAGCGCACGACGACCTGCGTCTCCTTCCAGCCCTTTTTCTCGAAGTGGTGGTGCAGCGGCGCCATCTGGAACAGGCGCCGGCCCGTGCCGTAGCGCCGCTTGGTGTACTTGAACCAGCTCACCTGCAGCATCACCGACAGCGCCTCGACCACGAAGATGCCGCCCATGATGGCGAGCACGATTTCCTGGCGCACGATGACGGCGATGGTGCCCAGCGCGCCACCCAGCGCGAGCGCGCCCACGTCGCCCATGAACACCTGCGCCGGGTGGGTGTTGAACCACAGGAAAGCCAGGCCCGCGCCGGCCATGGCGGCGCAGAAGATCAGCAACTCACCCGCGCCGGGAATGTGCGGCAGCAGCAGGTAGCGCGCGAACACCGTGTTGCCGGTGACGTAGGCGAACACGCCCAGCGCCGAGCCGACCATGACCACCGGCATGATGGCCAGGCCGTCGAGGCCGTCGGTGAGGTTGACGGCGTTGCTCGAACCGACGATGACCAGGTAGGTCATGATCACGAAACCGAACACGCCCAGCGGGTAGCTGATTTCCTTGAAGAAGGGCACCAGCAGGCCGGCCTGCGGCGGCAGGTCCACGCTGAAACCCGAACGCACCCAGGCGACGAAGAGTTCGAGCACGCGCAGGTTGCTGGACTCGGACACGCTGAACACCAGGTAGAACGCGGCCACCAGGCCGATCACCGACTGCCAGAAGTACTTTTCGCGCGAGCGCATGCCTTCCGGGTCCTTGTTGACCACCTTGCGCCAGTCGTCCACCCAGCCGATGGCACCGAAACCCAGGGTCACCAGCAGCACGATCCACACGAAGCGGTTGGTGAGGTCGAACCACAGCAGCGTGGACAGCGCGATCGAGAACAGGATGAGCACACCGCCCATGGTGGGCGTGCCGCCCTTGCTCAGGTGGGTCTGCATGGCGTACTCGCGGATCGGCTGGCCGATCTTGAGCGCGGCCAGGCGCCGGATGAAGTACGGGCCCGCGACCAGGCCGACCAGCAGCGCGGTCATGGCCGCCATCACGGCGCGGAAGGTGAGGTACTGGAACACCCGCAGGGATCCGAATTCGGGCGACAGGCCTTGCAGCCAGAGGGCCAGGCTAGGCAGCATGGGCGTTGTCCTTCTTGTCTCTTGTTTGAGCGGGGTCCAGCGCCAGCAGCGCCTGCACCACGCGTTCCATGCGCATGAAGCGCGAGCCCTTGACGAGCACGCTGCGGTACACCGGCCGGTCGTCGGTCACGGCGGCGCAGACGGCGCCAGCCAGGGCTGGCACTTCGACCCAATGAATGATTTTGGGCAGGGGCGCGCTGGCCTGGCGCATCCAGTCGCCCGCGACGTGCACGGCCTCGATGCCGCGCGCCAGGGCGTGGCGCAGCACCTCGTCGTGGAACGCCAGGCCCTGTTCGCCGACCTCGCCCATGTCGCCCAGCACCAGCAGGCGCGGCGCGGGCAGCTCGGCCAGCACGTCGATGGCGGCGCGCACCGAGTCGGGGTTGGCGTTGTAGGTGTCGTCGATCAGGGTGACGTGGCGGTCGTTCACGCGCAGCGCGAGGGCGCGCGAGCGCCCGCCCACCGGTTCGAATGCGTCCAGGCCGCGCACCACGGCGTCCAGCGGCACACCGGCGGCCAGGGCGCAGGCGGTGGCCGCCAGGGCGTTGCGCACGTTGTGGCGGCCGGCGATGCGCAGGCGCGCCGAGGCTTCGCCCAGCGGCGAGGCGAAGCTCAGCGCCCACGCGCCTTCGGCCCACTCGGTCTTGAGCGCCTTCACATCGGCGGCCTCGTCGCGGTCGCTGAAGGTGATGATCCGCCGCGCTCCGGCGAACTCGCGCCACAGCGGGGTGTAGGTGTCGTCGGAGGGGAACACGGCCACGCCGTCGGCGCCCAGCGCCTGGATGACCTGTCCGTTCTCGCGCGCCACGGCTTCCACCGTGGCCATGAATTCCAGGTGCTCGCGCTGCGCGTTGTTGACCAGCGTCACCGTGGGCAGCGCCAGCGCGGCGAGTTCGGCGATCTCGCCCGGGTGGTTCATGCCCAGCTCCACCACCGAGAGGCGGTGCGCGGCGGTGAGGCGCAGCAGGGTGAGCGGCACGCCGATGTCGTTGTTGAAGTTGCCCTGGGTGGCATGCGCGGCCTCGCCCGCGGCGGCGCGCAGGATGGACGCGATCATCTGCGTGACCGTGGTCTTGCCGTTGCTGCCGGTCACGGCGATCAGCGGCAGGTCGAACTGGCTGCGCCAGCGGCGCGACAGCTCGCCGAGCGCGCGCCGGGTGTCGGGCACTTCCACGCCGGGCAGGCCGGACTCGGCCAGGCCCTGGTGGGCGATGGCGGCCAGCGCGCCCTGCCCTCGCGCCTGCGGCAGGAAGTCGTGCGCGTCGAAGCGCTCGCCCTTCAGGGCCACGAAGAGGTCGCCCGGCTGCAGGCTGCGGGTGTCGGTGTGCACGCGGGTGAACGGCAGATCGGGCTGGCCGACCACGCGGGCGCCGTCGAGCTGCGGCAGGAGCTGGCCCAGGGTCTTCATGCGTGGGCCCCCTGTCCGTGGCGCTGCGCGAGCGCGGCGCGCGCCTGCTGCAGATCGGAAAACGGTTTCTTCACGCCCATCACGTCCTGGTAGTCCTCGTGGCCCTTGCCGGCGATCAGCACCACGTCGCGCCCCTCGGCGCGCGCCACCGCCAGGGCGATGGCCTGGGCGCGGTCGGGTTCGACCAGTGCGGCATCCGACGAGGAGAGGCCGGCCACCATCTGGCGCAGGATGGCCATCGGGTCTTCGCTGCGCGGGTTGTCGCTGGTGAGCACCGGGCGCTGCGCCTCGCGCTCGGCGGCCGCGGCCATCAGCGGGCGCTTGCCGGCATCGCGGTCGCCGCCGCAACCCACCACCACCCAGAGCGCGCCGCCGCGCTGGCGCGCCAGCGGTTGCAGGGCCTGCAGGGCTTTTTCGAGTGCGTCGGGCGTGTGCGCGTAGTCCACCAGCACCAGCGGCTGACCAGGCTGGCCGACCGCGGCCTGCTCCATGCGGCCGGGCACGGGCGTGAGCGCGGCGCAGGCCTGTACGGCGTCGGCCAGGGGCACGCCGAGGGCGCGCGCGCTGGCCAGCACGCACAGCAGGTTGGACACGTTGTAGCGGCCCACCAGCGGCAGGCTCAGCGCGTGCTGGGCCAGGGTACGGCCGCGCGCGTCGCGCTCGCCAACCTGCAGGGCCATGCCGCTGTCGGTGAAGGCCAGGTCCTGCGCGAACAGGCGCGCGCGCCCGTGGTGGCCGGCTTCGATGGCCACGGTCCAGAGGTCCAGCCCCCGGCGAGCGAGCGTGGCGGCCAGGTCCGCGCCGCGGGCGTCGTCGATGTTGACCACCGCGCTGGCCAGGTCCGGCCAGTCGAACAGCCCGGCCTTGGCGGTCCAGTAGGCCTCCATGCTGCCGTGGAAGTCGAGGTGGTCCTGCGTGAAATTGGTGAACACGGCCACGCGCAGTTGCGTGGCGTTGAGCCGGCCTTCGACAATGCCGATGGACGAGGCCTCGATGGCGCAGGCCTTCAGGCCGGTGTCGACGAAGCGGCGCAGTTCGGCCTGCAGCATGACGGGGTCGGGCGTGGTCAGGCCGGTGGCGACCAGCGGTCGTTCCGCCTGGCCGGGCTGGGGCGGGCGCCCCATGCCCAGCGTGCCGATCACCGCGCAGGGTTTGGCGCAGAAGGACAGCAGCTGCGCCGTCCACCAGGCGGTGGAGGTCTTGCCGTTGGTGCCGGTGATGGCCACCATGTCGAGGGCGGCGCTCGGCGTGCCGTGGAAGGCACTGGCGATCGCGCCGGCCGAGGCCTTGAGGCCTGGCACCGCCAGCACGCGTTCGCCGTCGAAGCCATAGCTTGGTGCGCCCTCGTGCTCCACCAGCGCCGCGACGGCGCCGGCCTGGAGCGCGCCCGCCACGAAGCGGCGCCCGTCGGTGGCCGCACCCGGCCAGGCCACGAAGCCATCGCCCGCGCCCACGCGGCGGCTGTCGCAGTGCAGGGCACGCACGCCGCGCTCGCGCAGCCAGTCGGCCACGGCCTGGGGGTCCTGGATGGTGCGCAGCATCAGAACGACTCCTCCACCACGTGGGTGACGATCTGCGGCTTCACGTTCATGTCGGGCTGCACGCCGAGGATGCGCAAGGTCTGCTGCACGGTCTCGCTGAACACCGGCGCGGCCACCAGGCCGCCGAAGTACTGCCCGTTGCTGGGCTCGTCGATCATCACCGCGACCACAATGCGCGGCGCTTCCACCGGCGCCAGGCCCACGAACCAGCTGCGGTACTTCTTCTCGGCGTAACCCTTGCCTTCCTGCTTGTGCGCGGTGCCGCTCTTGCCGCCCACCGAATAGCCCATGGTCTGGGCGCGCGAGCCGGTGCCGCCCGGGCCGGCGGCCAGGCCGAGCATCTGGCGCACGGCGATCGAGTTCTTGGCGCTGAACACACGCACGCCGGCGGTCTGGGTGTCGGACTTCTGCAGGGTCAGGGGAATCAGCTCGCCGTCGCGCGCGAAGATGGTGTAGGCCTGCGCGAGCTGGAACAGCGAGGCCGACAGGCCGTAGCCGTAGCTCATGGTGGCCTGCTCGATCGGGCGCCACGTTTTGTAGGGACGCAGGCGGCCCGTGACCGCACCGGGGAACGGCACCTGCGGCTTCTGGCCGAAGCCGGCCTGCGCGTAGGTTTCCCACATCTCGCGCGGGCTCATCTGCATGGCCATCTTGACCGTGCCCACGTTGCTGGACTTCTGGATCACCTGGGACACGGTGAGCACGTCGTTCGGGTGCGAATCGCTGATCGTCGAGCCGCCGATGGTGATGCGGCCGGGCGCGGTGTGGATGGGGGTGTTGGGCGTGACCAGGCCCTTTTCCAGCGCCAGCGCGGCGATGAAGGGCTTCATGGTCGAACCGGGTTCGAAACTGTCGGTGAGCACGCGGTTGCGCAGCTGCTCGCCCGTGAGGTTCTGGCGCCGGTTGGGGTTGTAGCTGGGGTAGTTGGCCAGGGCCAGCACCTCGCCCGAGACCGTGTCGAGCACGATCACGCTGCCGGCGTGCGCCTTGTGCGCCAGCACCGCGTCCTTGAGCTTCTGGTACGCGAAGTACTGCACCTTGCTGTCGATGGACAGCTGCAGGTCGGGGCCATCCACCGGCGGCACCACGTCGCGCACGTCCTCGACCACACGGCCGAGCCGGTCCTTGATTACGCGGCGCGAGCCGCTCTTGCCGGCCAGCTGCTGGTTGAACGCGAGTTCCACGCCCTCCTGGCCGATGTCTTCCACGTTGGTGAAACCCACCACGTGCGCGGCGGCCTCGCCCTCGGGGTACTGGCGCTTGTACTCGCGGCGCTGGTAGATGCCCTTGATGCCGAGCGCCGCGATCTCCTTGGCCACCGGATCGTCCACCTGGCGCTTGATCCAGACAAAGGTCTTGTCGTCATCGGCCAGGCGCTTGCGCAGGTCGGCCAGCGGCATCTCGAGCAGCTTGGCGAGCTGGCGCAGCTTGGGCTCGGCGCGGTCCACGTCTTCAGGAATCGCCCAGATGCTTTGCGCGACCACGCTGGACGCGAGGATCAGGCCGTTGCGGTCGAGCACGCGGCCGCGGTTGGCCGGCAGTTCCAGCGTGCGTGCGAAACGCACTTCGCCCTGGCGCTGGAAGAAGTCGTTGCCGAACACCTGCACGTAGGCGGCGCGGCCGGCCAGGCCCGCGAAAGCCACGGCCAGCGCGGCCACGATGAACTTGCTGCGCCACACCGGGGTGCGGCTGGCCAGCAGGGGGCTCGCGGAGTAGTTGATGCTGCGCCCCATGGTCAGCGCTCCGGCGTGGGGTTCGTTGCCGCCGGCTGCGACGGCTCGAACACGGTGACGTACTGCGTGATGCCCGGCGTCACCGGGCGCATCTGCAACTGGCGCGCGGCCAGCAGCTGCACCCGCGCCGGCGTGGCCTGGGCGCGTTTCTGCACCTGCAGTTGCTCGTGCTCGGACTCCAGCTTGCGCGCCTGGGCCTGCGAGCGGTCCAGCGCGGTGTAAAGCCGGCGCGATTCGTACTGGGTGTGCACAAGGTAGAAGGCGCTCGCGATCACGGCCGCCAGCAGCACGAGGTTCAGGCGGATCATGCCGGCGCCTCCGTGCGCTCGGCCACGCGCATGACGGCGCTGCGCGAGCGCGGATTGGCCTTGACTTCCTCGTCGGAAGGCATCACGCGCTTGAGGCCGCACAGGGCCATGGGCGCGGGTTCGGCGAAAGGCACGCGGCGGTCCACCACGGCGCGCGAATGGCGCGCCATGAACTGCTTGACCATGCGGTCTTCGAGCGAATGGAAGCTGATCACCACCAGTTTTCCTCCGGGACGCAACACGTGCAGGCTGGCCTCTAGCGCTTGTTGCAACTCTTCAAGCTCGGCGTTGATGAAAATCCGAAAAGCCTGAAATGTGCGCGTTGCAGGGTCCTTGCCCGGCTCGCGGGTTTTGACCGCGCCAGCCACGACTTCGGCCAGCTCGCTGGTGGTTCGAAAAGGGCCCCGTTCCTGTCGGCGACGATCAATCGCCTTTGCAATCGATTGAGCAAACCGTTCTTCGCCATAGTCACGAATGACCTCCGACAGGGTTGAGACCTCGGCCGTCTCCAGCCACTGAGCCACGCTCTGGCCGCGCGTGGTGTCCATGCGCATGTCCAGAGGTCCGTCGTGGCGAAAAGAAAAACCCCGTTCGGGGTCGTCGATCTGCGGGGAGCTCACGCCCAGGTCCATCAGCAGGCCGTCGGCGCTCGCATCGCCCAGTTCGCCCAGGTGGCTGAACCCCTCGTGCCGGATGGAAAAACGGCCATCGCTGGCCGCCAGTTCCTTTGCCGCCTGGACCGCCTGAGGATCTTTGTCGAAGACGGTCAGCCGCCCCTTGCGGGACAACTGCTCGAGGATCAGCCGGGAGTGGCCGCCGCGCCCGAAAGTGGCGTCGACGTAGTGCCCGTCCGGGTTGATGCCGAGGGCTTGCACAGCCTCGTTCAACAGGACGGTTTGATGGTTCCATGCGCCTTGCACCATGGCCCTTAGAAAGAGAAGTCCTTGAAGACATCGGGCATCTCGGCCTTCATGGCTTCGGCTTCCTGCGCCGCATAGACCTGCGCGTCCCACAGCTCGAAGTAGGCGCCCATGCCCAGCAGGACCACGTCCTTGCTGATGCCGGCGCCCGCGCGCAGTTCAGGCGAGACCAGCACGCGACCGGAGGTGTCCATGTCCACGTCCATCGCATTGCCCAGAAAGATGCGCTTCCACCACTGCGCCTGCATGGGCAAGGAGGCGATGCGGTCACGGAACTGTTCCCAGGCGCTGCGGGGGAATACCATGAGGCAGCCGTGGGGGTGCTTGGTGATGGTGAGTGCCGCGCCCAGGGCGTCCCGGTGCCGGGTCGGCATGGACAGCCGGCCCTTCACATCGAGACTGAGAGAAGACGCACCCTGGAACACCGCTTTTAGCCCTTAGAAGACACTTTTCACCACTTAATTGCACTTTTTTCCACTTTATCAGGAAATACCCGGCGCGCAACGGGCCAGCTACACATTTTTTCAATGAAATCAACCACTTAGGAAGCATTTAGAAGCTTTATCGCGGTCAAAAACACATTAAAAGCAAGCACTTACAACAAGCACTGCATGTGAAGCTTCAAAACCCTGTTACATGCAGGGCTGTATGAATGATCAGGTGGGAGGAAAAAGGCTGGCGCGACGCCCGCGACACGGGGTGCGGACGGGCCGAAAGGGCACTCGGCGCGAAGCCGAGGCCCTGAGAGACTTCAGAGGATGTAGCGCGAAAGGTCTTCGTTGCGGCTGAGTTCGCCCAGGCGGGCGTCCACATAGGCCGCGTCGATGGTGATGGTCTGGCCTTGCAGGCGCGTGGCGTCGAAGCTCACCTCGTCCAGCAAATGCTCCATCACGGTGGAGAGACGGCGCGCACCGATGTTCTCGGTGCGCTCGTTCACGTCGTAGGCGATCTGCGCGAGGCGGCGGATGCCGTCGGGTGCAAAGGCCAGCGTCACGCCTTCGGTGGCCAGCAGCTCCTGGTACTGCTTCACCAGCGAGGCATGGGTCTGCGTGAGGATGGCCTCGAAGTCCTCCACCGACAGCGACTGCAGCTCGACGCGGATCGGAAAACGGCCCTGCAGTTCGGGGATCAGGTCGCTCGGCCGCGCGAGGTGGAACGCACCGCTGGCGATGAAGAGGATGTGATCGGTCTTGACCACACCGTATTTGGTGGACACCGTGGTGCCCTCCACCAGCGGCAGAAGGTCGCGCTGCACGCCCTGGCGCGACACCTCGGCCCCGCCCGCGTCGCTGCGCGAAGTGACCTTGTCGATCTCGTCGATGAACACAATGCCGTTCTGCTCGGCGTTGTGCAGCGCGCGGGTCTTGATCTCTTCCTCGTTGACCAGCTTGCCCGCCTCTTCGTCGATCAGCAGCTTCATGGCCTCGGCGATCTTGAGCTTGCGCGTCTGGCGCTTGCCGGCTCCCATCTGGCTGAACATGCCGCGCAGTTGCTCGGCCATCTCTTCCATGCCGGCCGGGCCCATGATCTCCATCGACGGCCGCGCCTCGGCCAGGTCGATCTCGATGTCGCGCTCGTCGAGCTGGCCTTCGCGCAGCTTCTTGCGGAAGTTCTGGCGTGCGGTGCCCTCCGGCGTGGCCACGGCGGACGGCTCGCCCGCCACGCCGCGCGGCGGCGGAATGAGCACATCCAGGATGCGGTCCTCGGCGGCGTCTTCGGCGCGGGTGCGCTGCTTGCGCATCTCGACCTCTCGCGTCTGCTTGATCGCGATGTCGGCCAAGTCGCGGATGATGCTGTCCACGTCCTTGCCCACATAGCCCACCTCGGTGAACTTGGTGGCCTCGACCTTGATGAAGGGCGCATCGGCCAGTCGGGCCAGGCGGCGCGCGATCTCGGTCTTGCCCACACCGGTGGGTCCGATCATCAGGATGTTCTTGGGCGTGATCTCGGGTCGCAGCTTTTCATCGACCTGCTGGCGGCGCCAGCGGTTGCGCAAGGCGATGGCCACGGCGCGCTTGGCGCCCTTCTGGCCGATGATGAAACGGTCGAGTTCGGAAACGATTTCCTGGGGCGTCATGGAGGACATTACAAAACCTCCACGGTGTGGTTCATGTTGGTGTAGATGCACAGCTCGCCCGCGATCGCGAGCGACTTGCGCACCACCTCTTCCGCGCTGAGGTCGGTGTGGTCGATCAGGGCCTTGGCCGCGGCCTGCGCGTAAGCGCCGCCCGAGCCAATGGCCACGATGCCGTGCTCGGGTTCGAGCACGTCGCCGTTGCCGGTGATGATCAGCGAAGCGCTGTGATCGGCCACCGCGAGCATGGCCTCCAAGCGGCGCAGCACGCGGTCGGTGCGCCAGTCGCGCGTGAGTTCGATGGCCGCGCGCACCAGGTGGCCCTGGTGCTTCTCGAGCTTGGCTTCGAAGCGCTCGAACAATGTAAAGGCGTCGGCGGTGGCGCCGGCAAAACCCGCGAGCACCTGGTCGCGGTAGAGCTTGCGCACCTTGCGGGCCGTGCCCTTGACGACGATGTGGCCCAGCGTGACCTGGCCGTCACCGCCGATGGCGACCTGCACGCCCTGGGGTGTCTCGCGCCGCACGCAGACGATGGTGGTTCCGTGAAATGATTCCATGGCGCTTCAGTTGAGGACGGTCTGTGCGATTGCAACGGCGGCGCGCGCGTTTGTGCAACAGAAATGCAAGGAGGGCCGGCAGCGGCCTCGGTCAGTCGATGCGGACGACCACCTTGGCGTATTCAGTGATGCCGATCACGTGGAAGAACGCCGACACCAGTCGGTGCGCGTCCACGAACTGCACCACACGCCCTTCGGCATGGTGGTTCGACACCCAGTTGAGCAAGGTGCCCGCGGCCGAAAAGTCGACCCGGATCAGGTTGCGGCAGGAAATGATGAGCACGTCGGCGCCCTTGAGCTTGCGCTCCAGCGCTTCGAGCGTGACCTGCGGATCGCCTCGGATCTCGCCCGAGAGCTCGACCAGACCCAGTTGGCTGTAGTCACCCGCTTCGCTGTCAAGCACCGATTCGCTGTGCGGGAAGCCCGACGCCACCTGCTCCAGCACGGACTCGCCCAGCACCGATTGGCCGGCCTCGCCGGGCCTGTCCGCCGACTGCGACGAGTAGTAGCAGCGCGGCTTTTCCCAACCCGGTGGCGACACCTCGTAGGTCACGCAGAAATCGAGCGCGGTGAGTTCGAACTCGTCCGGCCGGTTCATGACGCGCAGCACCGCCATGCGCAACTCCCACCAGAGCTGTTCGACGTCGCGGCGGCCCGAGGGCGTCTGGCTCTTGAGCAAGTCCCGGAACGGCGACGACCCCTGGAAGCGCAACTCCACTTCCTGGTCGCCCCACAAGGTGAAGATGCCCAGCAGCGCGCGCGCCGCCTTGAGATCCATGCTTTCGAGCGGCGTCCAGTCGAGCACCCAGGGCTGTGCCGCGCGCAACAGCACGTTCTGCAGGGTGCCCACCGCGTGCGCGTCCAGTTCCGGCTCGCTCACCCACACCGCGCGGTTGTGGCCGGTGGAGGGCACATAGACCTTGCCGGTCATGCCGGCCACGGTCTCGGGCATGTCGTACCACTGGGGCGCGGAACGGCTGAAGCGGTTGACGAAATCCACCGCGCGGCTCTCGAAGGGGGCGAGCTGTCCCGTGGCGCGGTACAGGTCGAACAGGGCCAGCCAGTCTTCCTTTTCGTCGGCTTTGGCGCCCCCCTCACCCAAGACCTCCAGCAGGCCCTGCTCCGCCCCGGCGTCGTCGCCGTTGGCAAAACGGATCGCGGCCTCCTCCACTTCGGGGTCCTGCGCGATCTCCTGCACATCCAGGGCGTAGAAATGCGAGGCCGAGAACTCCTGGCCCGAACTGCGGTGCTCGTTCGTGGCCGTGGGCGCCACCAAGCCGGTGCGCGCAGGCGGCTGTGGAGGCGGCGGCGGGGCGGCGGACGCCACCTCGCGTTCCTGCGCCGGGCTCCAGCTCTTGCGCAGGGCAGCGGGCGCCGAGGCGGACGCCGGGATGTTCAGCGCCGGGATGTCCAGCGACTGCACCGTCGCAGGCGCGGAGGCGGTCGGATTGGGCAAGGGACCGGGTTCGGTCTCGTCGTACTGCGCCTTGCGCTGCCGGACGCTGGACTCGGGCACGCTGGGCGCCAGGGGCACCTGCTTGGATTTGGCGGAGGCAAGGTTGCCAGGGCCGTGGGTGCCGGTGTTCAGGCCGGAGCCGGTGCTGACCAGGGAATCGGGCCCCTTGGTCTTCCACCACTGCATCGACATCTGGGCCTCGATCTCATCGATCTTCTTCAGGGTCTCGGCCCGGTCGTCCGGCTTGGACGGCAGGCTGCTCTGGAAGAACGAAGGACGCATGCCGGGCCCTTCGGCCCCGGTGCCCTCGCGGCTGCGGATCTTGCGCAGCATGTCGAACTCGCGCTTGCGCACGAAGTCGTTGCGCCGCTTGCGCTCGATCATTTCCTTGAGCGCGGCCTTGCTGTACTCGCTCTCGCGATCGGCCGTCCGGGTGTCCAGGTCCGACCAGCTGGTGGTCGGATGGCGCACGAACTTCACCACCTTGGACAGGAAGCCGCCGCTGGAGTCGTCCTTGGACATGGAAAGTCGGTACCGGAAATGAAACGGAAACTGAAACGAACGGCGAGGAACTGGGCTCAGTCCCCGAACATCTTCTGCTTGAGCTCCCGGCGCTGCTGGGCTTCGAGCGAAAGGCTGGCGGTGGGCCGGGCCATCAGGCGACCGACACCGATGGGCTCGCCGGTTTCTTCGCAGTAACCGTAGTCGCCGGAGTCGATGCGCGCGATCGCCTGTTCGATCTTCTTCAGCAGTTTGCGTTCCCGGTCCCGGGTGCGCAATTCGAGCGCGTGTTCTTCTTCGATCGTCGCGCGGTCGGCCGGATCGGGCACGACCACGGTGTCTTCGCGCAGGTGCTCGGTGGTTTCGCCAGCGTTGGCCAGCATGTCGGCCTTGAGCTGGGACAGCTTGCGACGGAAGTAGGCCAGCTGCAGGTCGCTCATGTACTCACTGTCGGGCATGGCTTGCACGTCCAGGTCGGTGAGTTGCTCGACCGGCAGGGTCTTCCAGTTGTTGGCCCGCTTGGGGTCTTTCTGGATGGAGGATGGCACGGGAGGGGTCATGACGGCACGTTGATTCATATGGGAGAAAGTCGCTTTGACAGCGTCTGGGGCGTGGGTGGGGACCACGGCGGCCTGCGTCATCTGCTCCATCATGACCTTTTTGGCCGCCCGCTTGCCCAGAGGGCGAGGGGTGGGCTCCACCACGACCGGTGGGGGAGCCGCCGGGCGCTTGGCGCTGGAAGGTTTGGAAGCAGGGGCTGCGGCAGGCGCGGCCTTGGGAACCGAAGGGGTCACGGAGGATACAGCCGCTTTGGCAGCGGACTGGGTCGTTGCTTTGGGGGCGGCCTTGGCCGCCGGTTTGACCGCAGGGGTGGCCGCCTTCACCGGCGCGCGCGCGGCGGTTTTGGCGGGCGTGGCCTTGGGGGCGGGTGACTTCTTGGCCACCACCGCCTTGCCCTTGGCGACCGCCTTGACCGCTGCCTTCACCACCGGCTTGGCCGGGGTCTTGGCTTTGGCGGCAGGCTTCGCGTCGGTCTTGGCGGGGGTTTTCAGAGGGGTCTTGGCAACGGTTTTGACCGCGGCCTTGGCCACGGGTTTGGAGGGTTTGGCTGCGGGCTTGGCGGCCGTTTTCTGGGTTTTGGCCACCGTTGTGGTCTTTTTCGCCGCCGACGCGCGTGCCTTGGCTCCCGACGCGGCGGGTTTGCCTGATTTCGCTGTCCTGGTTGCCGGGGCTTTCACAACGGGTCTCCTCTCAGTGACTGACGAAGCGGGATCTCGGGCGGTGCGCTGCGGCGGGCTGGGCCCGAGATGCATCACGGTGGGCCGCCGGATGCGACGTTATACCCTCATTGCCGAACGGCTCTCGGCATTGGTCGATCGGTGCCCGCAAAGGCGGCCGGCCGGCCAACTTGGGCCGCGATTGTAACGAGCCCCGCCTGTTCCTCCCGGAATCCCGCACCGGGGCCCGGGCCCGTCGTTGGAGAAGCGAGACAAACGGCACGTTCAGCTCCGATCGGAACGGGGGGCTAAGGGGTCACGGCCCATCGCCATCATCAGACCAGGCTCTGGTCCAGGCCCTGCACCAGGATGTCCTTGGGCAGGTCGATGCCGATGAAGACCATCTTGCTGGTGCGCGGCTCGCCTTCGGCCCACACGGGCCCGAGGTCGCTGCCCATGAGCTGGTGCACACCCTGGAAGATCACCTTGCGGTCGGTGCCCTGCATGTGCAGCACGCCCTTGTAGCGCAGCATGCGCGGTCCATACACCTGCACGATCGCGCCCAGGAAGTCTTCGAGCTTTTCCGGGCTGAACGGGCGCGTGGCGCGGTAGACGAAGCTTTTCACATCGTCGTCGTGGTGGTGATGGTGGCCATGGCCACCGTGGTCGTGCTGGTGCGAGGGGTGGTTGCAGTGCTCATCGTGCTCGTGGTCGTGGTGCTCGTGCGCATGGTCGTCGTGGCCATGGTCGTGCGCGTGATCGTGGTCATCGACCTTGAGGAAGTCGGGGTCGATGTCGAGCTTGGCGTTGAGGTTGAAGCCGCGCAGGTCGAACACTTCCTTGAGCGCCACGTCGCCGAAATGCACCGGGCGCATGGGGGCGCGCGGGTTCATGTGCTTGAGGCGGTGCGTGAGGGCGCCGAGGTCTTCCTCGCTCACGAGGTCGGACTTGCTGATGAATATCTGGTCGGCAAAGCCCACCTGGCGGCGGGCTTCCTGGCGTTCGTTGAGTTGCTCGGCGGCGTGTTTGGCGTCGACCAGCGTGAGGATGGAGTCCAGCAGGTATTGCTCGGCTATCTCGTCGTCCATGAAGAAGGTCTGGGCCACGGGGCCCGGATCGGCCAGCCCGGTGGTCTCGATAACCACGCGCTCGAAGTCGAGTTCGCCCTTGCGTTTCTTCTGTGCGAGGTCCTGCAGCGTGGCGCGCAGGTCGTCGCGGATGGTGCAGCAGATGCAGCCGTTGCTCATCTGGATGATGTTTTCGGTGGTGTCGGCCACCAGGATTTCGTTGTCGATGTTCTCTTCACCGAACTCGTTTTCGACCACGGCGATCTTCTGGCCGTGTGCCTCGCTGAGCACGCGCTTGAGCAGCGTGGTTTTCCCAGAGCCGAGGAAGCCGGTGAGGATGGTCGCGGGGATGAGTGACATGGCAGGCGCTGGCAGATGAGGGGGTGGCGAAATGGGCAACCGGGAAGTGTATGCCACCCTCGCGTTTTGTGCCTCTTTCGGGATATGCAAAAAACAGGCCTGATGGGGTTGCTTTCCTCGGTTCGCTCCACCCGACCCACTACAAAATTTGGCGCGCCCTCGGTGGTGTGCCTGCGCTGCTTGCGGGACGGTGGCGATGCCCGAATGCGCAGGCCCCCATTCGCGGTTGCCACAGAGGCTGCGTGCCAACCTGGTGTTGACGAGGGGGTTGCGATGGACCCGGGCAGTCACCCGCGAGCAGGGCCGGAGCAGTCGGGCATCGCCACCGGCCCGACGCGAGGTCTCAGAAAGAAAAACTCAGGGCCGCAGATAAACAAAGCCTTCACGCGCCTGCAGGCGGGCGACTTCCGCCACGCCAGAAGGCACGATCTTGGCTTCCATGGCCACCTTGCCCGGATCGATGTTGCGCGACACCAAAGTGTTGTTGCAGACAAAGAAGCCGACCCCCTTGGCCGACAGGTCGCCGATCGCCCCGGAGAACGGCTGGCCGGCCGTGTTGTTGGCGCCGTCCAGCAGGAAATCGATGCCCGCGCCGTGCGTCACCACCACGATCTTGGCCGTGGGGTCCGCCGCCAGGTGGTTGCGGATGTTCTGAATCGCGCGCGTGGCCTGCGGAATGCCATCGCTCAGGTGGTAGACCACCTTGACGGCCGGCTGGGCCTGGGCCTGGGCATGCGCCTGCAGGGACGTGGCCAGCACGGCCCCCAGCATCAGGGTCTTGAGCACGGCGAGGAACTTGAACATGAAGGTCTCCGGAAGATTGAAATGGAACGGTCGCTCGGGGCGGTGCAGCATCCTACAAGCAATGCCCCGGGCCAGGGCCACCAGGGGGCATGCTTCAGCGTGAACGCGGGGTGCGCGGCACCGGCGCCACAGGCTGGCCGGTCAGCGGCTCGGGCGCCTGGCCGGCCCGGCTGCCCGCGCGCGGATGCGCCGCGTCGTACACCTGCGCGAGATGCTGGAAATCGAGCCGGGTGTACACCTGCGTGGTGCTGATGCTCGCGTGGCCCAACAGCTCCTGCACCGCCCGCAGGTCGCCGCTGGACTGCAGCACGTGGCTCGCGAACGAGTGCCGCAGCATGTGCGGGTGCACCGGCGTGGACAACCCGGCCAGCAGGGAGCGGCGCTTGAGCCGCACACGGATGTGCTGCGGCGTCAGCCGCTGGCCGCGCGAACCGATGAACAGGGCGGGGTCTTCGCCGGCCCAGGCCGCGCGCTGCGCCAGCCACGCCGCGAGCGCCGCCAGCGCCTGGCGCCCCACCGGCACGCTGCGCCGCTTGGAGCCCTTGCCCAGCACGTGGGCCTCACCGTCCTGCGCATCGATCCAGCCGCGCGCGCTGCCACTGGCGGCCACGTCCAGCCCCACCAGCTCGCCGATGCGCAGGCCGCAGCCGTACAGCAACTCGGTGATGCACGCGTCGCGCGCTTCCAGGGCCGGGTCGTCCGACGCCTCCTGGTGCGAAGCCAGCTGCACCGCATCGTCCACCCCCAAAGCCTTGGGCAGCGGCTTGCCGGCCTTGGGCGCGCGCACGTCCTGCACCGGGTTGTGATCCACGAGGCCCTGGCGGCCCAGCCACACATAAAAACCGCGCCAGCCCGAAAGGATCAGCGCGATGCCGCGCGCGCTGCGCCCGGCGCCATGCATCTGCGCGATCCAGCGGCGGATGTGGGCGTTATGAACGACTCTGAGGGCCACACCGGCCTCGCGGGCATGGGCCGTCAGGCGCTCCAGGTCGAGCGTGTACAGGATGACGGTGCGGTCCGCCAGCCGCTTTTCCACCCGGACGTGGTTCAGGTAGGCCTGCACCAGCGCGGCATCGTCGCCCGTCCCGGTCGGGCCAGCCAGGGAGCGCTCGGGCAGATTCATGGGCGCCAGAATCAGTACGGGGGGCGCAGGCGCGACAGGGCCGCGCTGGTCAGCTCACCGATGCGTTCGAGGAAGTCGGTGCCCATGTCGGGCGCGAAGCGCTGGGTGTCGGGCGAGGCCAGCACCAGCAGGCCAAAGGCTTGCGGCGCGATGCCCGCGCGCAGGGGAATCAGGGCCAGCGAGGCGGCCGAGGCCGAATCGGCCAGCCACTGCGCCGCCTCCAGCCCCGGGTTGGCTCCGCAGTACGGGCGCATAAGCGACGAGGCAAACGCCTTCACGTCGTCGCTGGCGCCCTGGGCGAAGGCTTCCTCGGCGTACGCGGGCTCCACGTCCCAGACCTTGATGGCCACCTGCGGCACCAGGAAATGGTCGGCGATGGCCTTCGTGGTGACCTCGGGCAGCTCGCGCGCGTCGCGGGTCAGCAGCAGTTCGCGCGTCCAGCGCTGCAGCTTGTCGGCAATCACGGTGTTCTCGTTGCCGTGTCGGATCATCTCCGCGCCCTTGAGCTCCAGGCCCCGGATCTTCTCGCGCAGCATCTCGGCCTGGCGCTCCTGCAGGCTCACCGCGCGCTGGCCGTGTGGGCTGGTCAGTTGCACCGCCGCCAGCAGGCTGGCGTGGCGCTCGAAGAAGTCGGGTGTGTTCGCCAGGTAGTTGGCGATGTCGTCTTCGGTGATGGGCGGGATGTGGTTGGCGTTCATGGCGTGTGCGGTTCGGTGGCGGGGTCAGGCGAGGTCGGGAATGTCGATCTCACCGTCGAAAACGGTGGTGGCGGGGCCGGTCATGAAAACCGGCTGGTCGTGGCTGGGGGTGTCCTGCCACTCGATGGTGAGCACGCCGCCCCGGGTGTGCACGTCCACCCGCTCGTCGAGCAGGCCCAGGCGGATGCCGGCCACCACGGCGGCGCAGGCGCCCGTGCCGCAAGCCAGGGTCTCGCCCGCGCCGCGCTCGTGCACGCGCAGGCGCACCTCGCTGCGGCTGACGACCTGCAGGAAACCGGCGTTGACACGGCGGGGAAAGCGTTCGTGCGTTTCGATCCAGGGGCCCCAGGACGGCACCGGGGCGGCCTGCACGTCGTCCACCAGCAGCACCGCGTGCGGGTTGCCCATGGAGAGCACGGCCACCGGCACATCGCCGGCATAGGGCAGCGCCAGCGGCCAGCGCTCGAAGCCGCCCATGGGCTCGGGCGTGAGGCCCTCGGCGTTGAAAGGCACGCGATCGAGCGCGAACACCGGGGGGCTCATGTCCACCGTCACGCGGCCATCGGTGTGCATCTTCAGTTCCAGCTCGGCGTTCATCACCTTCACGCGCAGCGGGTTCTTCGTGCTCAGGCCTTTGTCGTGCACGTAGCGCACGAAGCAGCGCGCGCCGTTGCCGCATTGCTCCACCTGGCCGCCATCGGCGTTGTGGATCACGTACTCGAAGTCCAGCCCGCGCCCGGGCGAAGCGCGCACGCTGAGGATCTGGTCGGCACCGACACCAAAGTGGCGGTCGGCCAGAAAGCGGTACTGCGCGGCGCTCAGGCCCAGGCGGCCTCGCGTCTCGTCAAGCACGACGAAATCGTTGCCGGCGCCCTGCATCTTGGTGAATCGGATGTGCATGGCCATCGATTATCCGCCCTGCGCCGCGCGGGCGTCAGCGCGCGGCGGCGCCTTGCCGCAAAATGCCCGCATGGTCCGCCCCACCCAACTCCTC